>JAGVII010000872.1 GCA_020056155.1 Afipia sp. | reverse complement strand
ACGATGACGGGGCGCGCGTTGCCAATATGCGCAAAGTCATAGACAGTCGGCCCGCACACATACATGCGCACGTCCTTGGGATCGAGCGGCCGGAACAGCTGCTTCTCCTTGGTCAGCGTGTCGTAGAGCTTTAGCTCCATGGAAATAGAATCCCTTGCCTTGCGGCCGGGTCGTCCCATGATCTCGATTGAGAAAAGACGGCTCCAGCCAGCGAATCGCTAGCTAATAATCTCGCGGCAAATGCCGAAAATGGAGACCGAACCGTTCATGGGCCGCACAATGGTCCAGCCGGGGTGACCGCGTCAAGGTCACACCTCGTGGAATTTGGCCTCTTTAAGTCCGTCCGCCACGAAATCGCCGTCCTTAATCATTCTTAACCGTTCAGGCTTATTGATGGAGGCGCCTGTGCTTCTCCCGAACCGGGGCCACCATGCGATTCCTGTTCACACTGACTGCCTGTGTATGTCTGATTGCGGCCGAGACCCGCGCCGACAGCCGTGTTTTCATCCTCGCCAATCAGCCGGACGGCTACGGCGTCGATGAGTGTCTGGCCAAGGGTGAAAAATGCGGAGCCCATGCCGCGCGGGCTTACTGTCAGGCACGGGATTTCGTGCAGGCCACCGGTTACCGCCGCATCGATCCCGATGAGGTGACCGGCGCGATCCCGGCATCCATAGGGACAAACGGAAGCCATGGCGAGTTCATCGCGATTACCTGTCATCGCTGAACGGGGCCACCCCAGTTCCCCGGGGGCTTCTTTTCGTCACGATTCTCTGCCTTATCTGCGTCCCTGAATCGACGTGACCTTGCCGCCGGAAGCTAGTATGTGAGCGTCCGTCGGCCGCGACGCGGTCAGCCAGCCGGATCGGGACAGCTTGCCGAATTCTTCGTTGTTGGGATGGACTTTTGCCAGCGCTGCGCTTGTGAGTGCGGCGATGCTCAGCCATGGCGCCATGGCCCAGCAGGGATTCCCGGGCCAGCCCGGGTCTGCCAACCCCATCTGCCAGCGACTCGTCGGGCAGTTATCGGCGATCGACGGTGGCGACGGCGCCAAGGCCGACCAGATCCGCCGTTATGAAGAGGCGCAGAGCCGGCAGCAATCGGAGCTTGAACGCGTTCAGGAACAGGCCAGGCGTCAAGGCTGCGACAGTTCGGGCTTTTTCTCGTTGTTCACCGGCCCCTCCGCACAATGCGGGCCGATCAACACACGAATTCAGCAAATGCGGTCCAATCTCGACCAGATTACCGGCAATCTTGAGCGATTGCGCGGGGGCGGGTTTGGCGGTTCTGAGCGTGAGAACCAGCGCCGCTCCGTGCTGATGGCGCTCGCGCAGAACAATTGCGGCCCGCAATACGCTGCCCAGTTGCGCAACAGTGGCGGTGGCGGATTCCTCGACAACCTGTTCGGCGGCAATAACGACCACAACGGCGCGCCTATGGACAATGGAGCCGCCTCGGGTACCTATCGAACGGTCTGCGCACGAAGCTGCGACGGCTTCTATTTCCCGATCTCCTTCGCCACGGTGCCGAGCCGCTTCCCAGACGATGAGCGCACCTGCAAGGCACTTTGCCCGGCGGCAGACGCAACCTTGTTTACCTATCGCAATCCCGGCGAAGACATGAATCAGGCGGTATCGATCAACGGCCAGCCGTACGCCCAGTCTCCGAACGCGTTCAAATATCGCCAGGTCTTTGATAAGTCGTGCAGCTGCAAGGCCGTGGGCCAGACGTGGTCCGATGCGCTGAAGAACATTGACGACAAGACCGCGGCTGCCCAGCAGGGCGATATCATCGTGACCGATGAGAGCTCGAAGAAGATGTCGCAGCCCAGGGCTCCGGCGGCGGCCCAGAAGAAAGGGGGCTCCGTCGCAACGCCGGCTAACGCGCAACCGCTGCCGGCCGGCGCACCGCCGGCCGCTTCCGGCGACAGGCCGATCCGCTCGGTCGGGCCGACGTTTATCCCAGCACGCTAAGGTTGGCTCAGCCCTCGAACGCTTCCGCTGAACCGCGGCTGGATCGCGTCACGAGCGAATGATCGGGCGCGGCCGGCGCCTTCCCCGTGTCCCGGAATTTGTTGATGATCGGATAGCGGCGATCGCGGCCGAAGTTCTTGCGCGTCACCTTCACGCCGGGCGCAGCCTGACGGCGCTTGTACTCGGCGATGTTCAACAGCCGGTCGATGCGCGCGACGGTCTCGCGGTCGAAGCCCTCGGCGATGATAGAGGCCAATGGCTCCTCGCGTTCGACCAGTCTCTCCAGAATGGAGTCAAGCACGTCGTAAGGAGGCAGCGAGTCCTGATCGGTCTGGTTCTCGCGCAATTCGGCGGTCGGCGGTCGCGTGATGATATTCGGCGGAATGACTTCGCCGGACGGACCAAGTGCGCCCTCGGGCTTCCATGAATTGCGCAGCGTCGAAAGACGGAACACTTCCGTCTTGTAGATATCCTTGATCGGATTGTAGCCGCCGTTCATATCGCCATAGAGAGTGGCGTAGCCGACCGACATTTCCGACTTGTTGCCGGTGGTCACCAGCATCGAGCCGAACTTGTTGGAAATCGCCATCAGCAGCACGCCGCGTGTACGGGCCTGCAGATTTTCCTCGGTAACGTCGCGGTCACGCCCCGCGAACGCCGGCTTCAGGATTTCCTCAAACCCGTGCACCGCCGCCGCGATTGGCAGCACCTCGTACTTAATGCCGAGCTGCTTCGCGAGCTTTGCCGCATCGTCCAGGGATTCCTGCGCTGTGAACCGGAACGGCAGCATCACGCCACGCACCTTGTCCGCGCCGAGCGCGTCCACAGCAATGGCCGCGCACAAAGCGGAATCGATGCCTCCCGATACGCCGAGCAACACACCGGGGAAACCGGTCTTGCCGACATAATCGCGCAGTCCGAGCACACAGGCGGCGTAATCGCCCCTGTCGCCGTCGAGCACCGGCGTGACCGGTCCCTTGCAACTCCAGCCGCCCTCACCCCTGGTCCAGCGCGCCGTCGTGATGTTTTCAACGAAACCCGGCAGCTGGAAGGCCAGCGAGCGATCCGCATTCAGCGCAAAAGACGACCCATCGAACACCAGTTCGTCCTGCCCACCGATCTGGTTGAGATAGATCAGCGGCAGCCCGCTTTCGGCCACACGGGCAACAGAGACAGACAACCGCATGTCGTTCTTCTCGCGCGTGTAAGGCGAACCGTTCGGTACGATCAGGATTTCCGCGCCGGTTTCCGCGAGACATTCGACGACGTTTTCGTAATCTTCGGATTCTTCCATCCATGTGTCTTCACAGATGGGCACGCCGACCCGCACACCCCGGATTGTCACCGGGCCAGACACCGGCCCGCGCGCGAACACGCGCTTCTCGTCGAACACGCCATAGTTCGGAAGATTGACCTTGAAGCGGAGTGCCGCGATCCGGCCCTCGTCGAGCAGCGCGCAGGCGTTGTAGAGTTTGCCGTCCTCGACCCATGGCGTGCCGATCAGCACCGCCGGCCCGCCGTCGGAGGTTTCCCGCGCCAGCGCTTCAACTTCAGCGCGGCATGCGGCCTGAAACGCCGGTTTGAGTACGAGGTCTTCCGGCGGATAGCCAGCCATGAACAGTTCAGGCAACACCAGCAAATCAGCGCGGTCGGCCTTCGCCTGCAGGCGGGCGGCGCGGGCCTTGGCGGCGTTGCCCGTGACGTCGCCGACGACGGGATTGAGCTGCGCGAGCGTAACCGTGAAGTGGGATTTGGTCATGATCGCATTTAGCCCCGGGATTGCGACATCCGCAATTGCTCAATATGAGCACAATTCAGATGAGACCTATGCGTTCGGCGATAGCAAACAGCCAGAAAGCGCCCGCGATCAGCAGCATCACGCCGACAGCGGCCGATCCCATATCCTTGACGCGGCCAATCTGGGCATCGTGATCGGTAGTCAGACGGTCGGCAAGCTTTTCGATGGCGGTGTTCAGAAGTTCGACCACTATCAACAGCAGCACCACCATGATGAGTTCAAGGCGGCGCACAGGCGTGACGCCAATCAGCCACGCCAGCGGAAGCGCCAGCAGAAGCGCAACCAACTCTTCGCGAAAGGCTTGTTCGGAACGGAAGGCAAACGCCAGTCCGTTCCGGCTGTTGATCGTGGCGCGCCACATCCGCGACAGCACCACACGCACCATCAGAATCCTGCGACGGCCGGCATCGGCTTCACTTTACCCGCACGTTCCTGCTTGAGCAGTTCGGCGATCAGGAAAGCCATGTCGATCGACTGCTCGGCGTTCAGGCGCGGGTCGCAAACCGTGTGGTAACGGTCGTTGAGATCCTCGTCGGTAATCGCACGTGCGCCGCCGATACATTCGGTGACATCCTGTCCGGTCATTTCCAGATGGATGCCGCCGGCATGAGTGCCTTCCGCAGCGTGGATGGTGAAGAACGACTTCACTTCCGACAGCACACGATCGAACGGCCGGGTCTTGTAGCCGGACGTGGACGTGATGGTGTTGCCGTGCATCGGGTCGCATGACCAGACCACAACACGACCCTCGCGCTGCACTGCGCGGATCAACTGCGGCAGGTGAGCATCGACCTTGTCCGAACCGAAACGGTTGATCAGCGTCAGCCGCCCGGGCTCGTTGTCGGGATTGAGCACGTCGATCAGCTTGAGCAGTTCATCCGGCTTGAGCGACGACCCGCACTTGAGGCCGATCGGGTTCTTGATGCCGCGGAAGTATTCGATATGGCCGTGATCGAGCTGCCGCGTGCGATCGCCGATCCAGATCATATGCCCGGTCGTTGCGTACCAGTCGCCCGTGGTGGAATCGACGCGCGTGAAGGCCTGCTCGTAGCCGAGCAGCAGCGCCTCGTGGCTGGTGTAGAAATCGGTCGCGCGCAGTTCCGGATGGCTCTCGAGATCGAGGCCGCAGGCGCGCATGAAATTCAGCGCCTCGGAAATCCGATCGGCCAGTTCCTTGTAACGGCGTGACTGCGGCGAATCCTTCAGGAAACCGAGCATCCACTGATGTACGCTGCCCAGATTGGCGAAGCCACCGGTTGCAAAAGCGCGCAGCAGGTTCAGCGTCGCCGCCGACTGCCGGTACGCCATCAACTGGCGCTGCGGGTCGGGCGTGCGGGCCTCTTTCGTGAAGGCCATGTCGTTGACGATGTCGCCGCGATAGCTCGGCAGTTCAACGTCGCCCTGCTTTTCCATCGGTGAAGAGCGCGGCTTGGCGAACTGTCCGGCAATGCGGCCGACCTTCACCACCGGCAGCGCGCCGGCATAGGTCAAAACCACCGCCATCTGCAGCAGTACACGGAAGAAATCGCGGATGTTGTTGGCGCCATGCTCGGCAAAGCTTTCGGCGCAGTCACCGCCCTGCAGCAGGAAGGCTTCACCGGCCGCGACGCGGGCCAGCGATTTCTT
>JAGVII010000497.1 GCA_020056155.1 Afipia sp. | reverse complement strand
CAGCGCGCGCCATTCGGTGAAGTTGGCGGACTCGCGGAAATCGACGGTGTGGTTTTCGAGGGTTTCCCACTTGATATGAAGCCGGTAGCGCGATGGCTTCTCGATCGACCGATGCAGTTCGAAGCTTTTCCAGCCCTTGCAGCGCTGGAAAATCGGCTGCGCCCTGGCAATGGCCGCCTCGAAATCCTTCTCGCTGCCCGGCTTGATTTCGATCTGTGCGATTTCGGTGATCATGGTCTTCCGCCCTTTCTGGTTACCCAGCGGCTCTAGCGCAAAATCACCGGCCGGAAAAGACAAAGGGCACCAAGGGTGCCCTTCCATGTCGATACCGCGAAGCTTCCAGCCCTTACAGGAACGTGGCCAGCACGCCCAGCAGCACCAACGTACAGCCGCCAAGCACCACCGGCTGCCAGTCGAATGACGATCCGTAGCGGCCCTCGGCGCGGCGCGCCGTAATCAGGGCGTTCTCGTATTCATCCGACGTCGAGAACATGCAGGCAAAGCCCGCGCGCGCCGACGCAACGCTCGCTTCAAGCGCGATGAGATCGGATTGTGAATCGTGGCTGCTTGCGATGGTCATGCGGCATGGTAAGGCGCGCATGGTAAACAGATGGTTAGCAATCCATCCGGGGATCAGATGCGAATTTCCATCGCAGGCTCTGCGCGGCCGGCTGCGTCGTCGGCAGGCTGCCGAACGGCGCTTTTCGCGAGATTGCGGCGCGCATTCTCGAGCGACAACGGCTGTTCCATCGCGGCTTCCACGCGATTGCGGCCGCCGCGCTTGGCCTGATAGAGCGCGGTGTCGGCCGACGCCATCAGCACCTCAAGCTCGGTGTTCGCCGGGCCGCCCGCTACCCCAATGCTGACTGTGGTCTCCAGCGGCGCGTCATCGATCGCTACACCCGACGTCTCGAAGGCTTCGCGCACGCGCTCTGCCGCGAGCAGCGCTTCCTCGATCGAGCATGGCAGCAGCGCCGCGAATTCCTCGCCGCCGACCCGGCCGACGAGGTCGGTCATACGCAATGATTGGACGACGACATTGGCGAACACCTGCAGCACGTCATCGCCGGCGGCATGGCCGAAGCGATCGTTGACCGATTTGAAGTGATCGATGTCGAAAATCATCACCGTTACCGGACGTCCCGCCTTGGCTTCGCGCTCGATCATGCGCGATGTGGCCTCGCCAAAGCCGCGGCGGTTCAACAGACCGGTGAGAGGATCGATCGATGCCGCGGTCTTGTGGGCGCTGACCGCGCGCTCAGACACCAGCATGAAGATGATGAACACCGTGCCGACGGCATAGAGCACCAGTTCGGCGGCGAACGCGGCAACCCAGACCGGACCCATGCTCGTTGCGTTGCCTGCCCGGAACATATCGCCCAGGACAATCGGCAGCATCAGAACAACGCCATGCAGCACTGGAACGACGATCGCCGGCCATCGCGCGCGCAGGCTCTTGCGCCGCTCGCGCCACAACTCGCCGGCCGTCAGTGCGGCATAGACGGCGACGATGCCGGCGCCGAGTATCATCCGGATTTCCGGATCGATCGGATCGAGCGCCACAACGGCCGCGATCCACAGCGCCGGCCCCGCAATCACGCCGATCCAGCTGGCAGGACGGCCGTGGAAGGCCCGCGCCGCATCCCAGACCAGGCCGCAGGCGATGAAACCGACGGCGTTGACCGCGAGCGAAAGCTCCCAACCGAGGTCCGGGCCGCCCACCGTCCACAGCGCGACCGACGCCGCGCCGAGGATATAGGCCGCGCCCCACCACCCGAGTGCGGCGATCTTCTCCTGACGCCAGAAAAACAGCAGCATCACGCCAAGCGACGCCGCCGCCAGCGTTGCGACGAGATAGAGCGTCGAAATGTCGAGAGACAAATTTGTGCCAGCCGGCATTTTCTATGCAGCGCTTAAAAATAGACGGAGCCGGAATAGCCCCCTCAGCCATCGTGGAGGCTAGCAACGGTGTCTTGGCACTCCGTTTGCGGCGGTCACAAAATTTTCGGGAAAAATCGCTGCAATTCGGCTGCATCTGGAACAGCAAAAAGGGCGCCCGAAGGCGCCCTTGAAGTCCCGCGATTGCGGAAAATTTGAACGAAGCGGTTAGCGCTTCGAGAACTGGAAGGACCGGCGGGCCTTCGCCTTGCCGTACTTCTTACGTTCGACGACGCGCGAGTCGCGGGTCAGGAAGCCGCCCTTCTTGAGGACGCCGCGCAAATCCGGCTCGAAGTTGGTCAGCGCCTTCGAGATGCCGTGACGCACGGCACCGGCCTGACCCGACAGACCGCCACCGGCGACGGTGCAGATCACGTCGTACTGGCCCTGACGGGCGGCAGCGACGATCGGCTGCTGAATCATCATGCGCAGCACGGGACGAGCGAAATAAACCTCGACCTCGCGAGTGTTGACGACGATCTTGCCGGAGCCGGGCTTGATCCAGACGCGTGCAACGGCGTCCTTGCGCTTGCCGGTGGCATAGGCGCGACCCTGCTTGTCGACCTTCTTTTCGTACTTCGGAGCGTCTGGCGCCGCCGTCTTCAGCGCCGACAGCTGGTCGAGGGACTGCATGGTATCGGACATTATGCGGCCCTCATGTTCTTGCGATTCATCGATGCGATATCCACCACTTCCGGCTGCTGCGCCTCATGCGGATGTTCCGCACCGGCGTAAACGCGCAGGTTGCCCATCTGCACACGGCCCAGCGGACCGCGCGGGATCATGCGCTCGATGGCCTTCTCGACGACGCGCTCAGGAAAACGACCCTCGAGGATCGATTTCGCGGTGCGCTCCTTGATGCCGCCGATGAAACCGGTGTGGTTGTAATACACCTTGTTTTCACGCTTGCGACCGGTGAGGACGACGTGAGCCGCGTTGATGATGATGACGTTGTCACCACAATCGACGTGGGGGGTGTAGGTCGGGAGGTGCTTGCCGCGCAAACGCATGGCAACCAGGGTCGCGAGGCGGCCGACGACCAAACCCTTGGCGTCGATCAGCACCCACTTCTTGGTGACCTCGGCTGGCTTTGCCGAAAACGTCTTCATGTGAGGAATCCGTGAAATTGTACGTTCGGCGCAATCGCCAAACTGGCGCGTTTCTAGATAACCTGTCTGCGCGCGTCAATGTCACTGGCAGAAAAATTACCCAGTAAAAACATCATCTTATAAATATGGTGCAATAATACCTGTGGAATCATCAAGTATTCGGAATGGAATATGTGGAGGTCACGTGAGCGATGGGGTCCGGCGAAGTCCCTGATAAAAGGCTCACCTCCCCGACAGCGAGGCGCTTGCCCAGCTTCATCAGCTTGGCCGCTGCCAGCACATCCTGACCAGGTTGGCCCTTGCGCAGGAAATTAATGTTGAGGCTGGTGGTCACCGCGAGCCCGACAGGGCCAATCGCCGAAAGCAGCACGACGTACATCGCGAAATCGGCCAGCGCCATCAGCGTTGGCCCGGACACCGTGCCGCCGGGACGAAGCATCCGCTCGCTATAGGGCTGTCGCAGCAGGCAGGTCGCGCCGTCAGCACTCTCGATCAGGATTTCGCCGCTGGCGAAAGCCTGCGGAAACTCCTTGTGGAGAAACGCTTCGAGTTCTGCCACGGTCATCTTCGGCTTGTTCATGGAACGTATGTCCTGCCCTGCACTCGTATGAGACGGTTTTGTATCTTAGGGTGAGCACGATAGCGAGCCTGACGGAACCCAAAAACGAACCTGGAATCTGAGTCTAAAGTCCATGACAGCGCAAACATCACGTGCCGTTTCACAAGCGCCCTCGCCGCTTTTGCGCGAGACCGTCGGCAGCATTGCCGTGCTCACGCTCGATTCACCTGCAACGCGCAATGCCCTGTCCGAGGCAATGATCGTGGCGCTTCACGAAGCGCTCGATTCCGTTCGCGACGACAAGAACGTTCGCGCGGTTGTTATCGCCGCACATGGTCCGGCCTATTCCTCGGGACACAACCTCAAGGAACTCACCGCGCGTCGCTCCGATGCGGACAAAGGCCGCGCCTACTTCGCGCACATGATGAAATCGTGCAGCGACATGATGCAGGCCATCGTTCATCTGCCGAAGCCTGTTGTGGCAGCGGTGCAAGGCGTTGCCACAGCGGCTGGATGTCAACTGGTGGCGACCTGCGATCTCGCGGTCGCATCCGAGCAGGCAACGTTTGGTACGCCCGGTATCGATATCGGCCTGTTCTGTTCAACGCCGATGGTTGCGCTGACGCGCAACGTCCCCCGCAAGCAGGCCATGCACATGCTGCTCACCGGAGAGCATATCTCCGCGCAGCGCGCACTCGAACTTGGTCTGGTCAACAGCGTGGTTCCCGCCGGCACTGAGCGGGAGGCTGCAATCGCGCTTGCCAACAGGATCGCCGTGAAATCGGCGTATACGCTGAAGATCGGCAAGGAAGCTTTCTACCGGCAGGCTGACATGAACCTTGCGGACGCCTATACCTATGCCGCGCACGTCATGACTGAGAACATGATGGCGCGCGATGCACAGGAAGGCATCGGTGCTTTCATCGAAAAACGCGATCCCAAGTGGGAAGACCGCTGAACGTGTTGCTCGTCATTGCGAGCGAAGCGAAGCAATCCACCCTTGCGATTGGAGATGGATTGCTTCGTCGCTTTGCTCCTCGCAATGACGAAAATAGATGGAAGTTAAAGTGAACCACGACGCTTACGACGACAATTACATTCGCTCGATCCTGACCAGCGTGAAGTCGATCGCCATGGTCGGCGCTTCGCCGGTCAATGTGCGGCCGAGCTATTTTGCCTTCAAGTATCTGATCGAACGCGGCTACGACATGATCCCGATCAATCCGGGTCAGGTCGGCAAGAGCCTTGTCGGGAAGCCCTTCGTCGCATCGATGAAAGATATCGGCCATCCCGTCGACATGGTCGATATCTTCCGCAATTCGGATGCCGCCGCGGCAGTTGTCGATGACGCCTTGGCGTTGCCGGTGTTGCCCAAGGTCATCTGGATGCAGCTTGGCGTTCGCAACGACGCCGCGGCGGCGAAGGCCGAAGCCGCAGGCGTCAAGGTGGTGATGAACCGCTGCCCGAAAATCGAGTACGCTCGCCTCACATCGGAAATCCAGTGGCTGGGAGTCAACTCGCGCACCATCAGTTCCAAGCGCGCTCCGATTCCGACCAGCAACATGCGGCTGTCATTG
>JAGVII010000065.1 GCA_020056155.1 Afipia sp. | reverse complement strand
GGATCGCTGCCCATGTCGGCGACCACGCGGGTGACGACGGCGGCCTGCTTGGCCTGGTCCTCGCGGATCGCCGCATGCTTGGCCAGCACATGCGCCATTTCATGCGCGAGCACCGATGACAGTTCGGATGTGTCGCTGGCGAGCGCGATCAACCCGCGGGTGACGTAAAGCTGCCCGGTCGGCAGCGCGAAGGCATTGACCGCGCCGGAATTCAGGATCGTCACCTTGTAGGCGAGATCGGGCCGCTCGGAGGCCGCGACGAGGCGGTCGACGGTCTTGGAGATCAGGGCTTCCAGCCGCGGGTCGTCGTAGGAGCCGCCATAGGACGAGAGAATGCGGCTGTGTTCACGTTCGGTGGCGGGGGTCTGGGCGGCGGGCCTGTTCGGCTTCACCGGCGCGAAGCTCGGGTTCGATGCGGTCTGGAATCGGCCGAGATCGCCGCAGGCGCTCAAGGCCAACGACGCGCACAGGGCCGCCGCCGCGAAAACGCGGCGGGAGCTCGGTGGATTTCGTTGGCTTCCAGATGCCGCCACGCCTCTATTTACCCTCATCCCCAGGCACAAATTCCTTCACAGCCAGATCGCCCGAAATCGGCCTGGCCGCGCCAATCAACTCGATCTGTCCCGCGTGAGTGACCTCGATCCTCGGGCCGCCGCGTTTCTCGATCCAGCCTCGAACTCGAACTCTCTTGCCTTTCAGAGACTTAAGATCAATTCCGGCCGCCTCTACGGACGCCATCATGCGCCTTGAAATAGTCACGGCAAAGTCCCGTGTCCATCGGCGTCCGAAATTGACATAAAATGTCGCACCGGCCAGCCGGGCCGAGGAAACCGTCCCCTCCACAACAGTAAAGCGTCCCAGTCGAGCCAAAATATCGTCGGTGCTTTCCGCGTTTTTTAAGGCAGCGGAACCGGTCCAGATGCCGCGCCTTGCCGCACGCGCGCCAGCCTCGGCGGCCAGAAGCGCACGGGAACACGCCTGGTCACTGACGGTGGGTGACGCCAGCACTTCGCCGCCCGTGAGCATCGCGAACTGGATTGGTGTCCCCGATCCCGTCAGGGCAACAAAAGCCGGTTGACGCCCATACCGATCCGGCGCGTCGTCAGTGTTATGCAGCGAGACGTCGCGGCTTTCGATCAGCGAGGCCAGCATGGCCCTGCCGCGATCCGCGATGTCAGCAAGCTCGATCCCGGCGAGGCGCACCTCGCGTCCGTCCTCAAGCCGAAAGGTTTTCGCATCGAGCACGCGGCTGACGCGGCCATCGCCCTGCAGCGCGAAGTCGCATGCGGCAAGCGCCGGTCTGTCGCCCATACAGACGATCAACGCGACGCCTATCGCAAGTCCTGCGACACGCTCTCCGCGTCCGTTCATCGGCGTCCCGCCATCAGAGGCCTGCCTGGTTTCGCTCCATGTCCTTGCGAAGCGCGCCAACGTAGCTCTTGAAATCCACTTCCAGAGTATACCGTGCCGAGTTCAGCCACGTCCGCTGCTTCCGCTCGTGATGCGATCTGACTTCGCGCGCCATGTCCGTTGCGGCGGGCAGCGTCATTCTATCCGCAAGCGCCGCCGCGATCCATCGCGCCTGCACTTCGACCAGCGGAATTGTTGCGCCGATCGGCTGCACCAGACCGGCGAAGTAAAGTCCGGGCAGGCCGGGCGGTGTCATGCGCCGGTAGAGATCGACCATTTCGCCGTCGGTCACCGAGAACAGCGACGGCGTCAGGAATGGAAATGTCGTCTTGTAGCCGGTTGCGTAGATGATGGCGTCGAATGGGCTGCGCGATCCGTCCGCGAATTCGACGGCATCGCCGGCAAGCTTCACGATATTGGGTTTGATGCCGATCCAGCCGTGCCCGAGATAGGGCAGGAGCTCCTGGCTGATGGTCGCATGCTCGCGCCACATCGGATGCTTCGGTCTCGGAATTCCGAACCGGCGCTGATCGCCGACCGCGACGTAAGCCAGCCGCGCCATGATCATGCGAGTCAGCAGCGTCGGGAATTTCAGCTTGCGGGAAAAGAATGCCGACCAGCGATCGGTCGGGATTCCCATCATGTACTTCGGCATCACGTGAGCGCCGGTCCGCGTCGACAGCGTGACGCTCTTTGCGCGCTTGCAAAGATCGACTGCGATATCGACGGCGGAATTGCCGATGCCGACCACCAGAACGTTCTTGTCGTCGAACGGCGCGGCGGTGCGGTATTCACTCGAATGGATGGCGACGCCGTCGAACGTTCCGGGAAACGAGGGCCAGCGCGGATTCCACAGATGTCCGTTCGCGACCACGACGGCGCGGTAGTTCCGCGCATGGCCATCGTTGGTGGTGACCCGCCAGCGGCCGTCGCCGGTTCTCTCGACCGAGGTCACTTCAGTGTTGAACGCGATCGCGGAGCGCACCTTGAAGTGATCGGCGTAAGACTCGAGATAGGTCAGCAACTGATGGTGAGACAGAAAG
>JAGVII010000313.1 GCA_020056155.1 Afipia sp. | reverse complement strand
TACCTCCCCAAAGCCCGCACCGGATGCCCTCCGTGCGGGTTTTCAGTTTGAACACTCCCGTCCGCCGCTGCCGAACCGCACCACCAAGTCAGGAAACAGGGTGCGCCAGTTCCGGTCGGCGTCGGTCGAGAGTGTTTCCCAATTCACCCCCGCAGCCTCTCGCAACGCGATGCACGGGACTGGAATTAACCAGCCGCACCTTGGACGCAAGGATCGTGGGGTGCTGTTTCAAGCAGGTCCAGTAGCCGCGTGCGGCTCCGCTGTAGTGAGGGTGGCGCGACGGTGTCGAGTTGCGCGCGGCTACTGGCGCTCATGCGCCCGCTGTAGCAGAAGGGCGGAGCGGGATGCTCTGTATGTGCCAATGTCTGCTCCCGGCCTCAAGCGCAACGAACTGACGCAGCCGCAGCGTGAATTCATCGTCAAGAAACTGGCCGCGTTCGAGCCGCCGCAAGCGATTGCCGCTGCCCTCGCCGCTGTGTTCCCCGGCGCGAAGGTCAACGAAAACGACATTCTCGCCTGCGACCCGCGCACCACGGTCGTCTCGCCGGAACTGCACATGGTTTACATGGCGGAGCGCGAGCGCGTCCTGCTCGACCCGCGTTCGGCGACTTTCGCCGACCAGCGTGCGCGCCTGATCGCCTTAAGCAACCAGGCTGAATACTACGGCAACAACCGGCAGCCCGCCGAACAGCGAACTGTGTTTCGCCAGATCGCCGAGGAATTGGGCGTGGTTGCTGGCAAGGGTGGCAAGGCACCAGCCGGCAGCGATGAGGGCAAGGATAAATTGCCCGTTACCAAGATCACGCGCACGGTCGTCGATCCTGCCGCGCCGCCAGTTGCCGAGCCTGTCGTATGATCGGCCTCGAATTGGACATCGCAACGCCGCGTGCCTTTTTGCCACTGCTTGAACCTGCGCGCTATCTCGGCGCGCACGGCGGTCGTGGCTCCGGTAAGTCCCACTTTTTCGCTGAAAAGCTGGTAGAAAAGTGTGTCGCTGAACCCGGCACGCACGCCGTCTGCATCCGCGAAGTGCAGAAGTCACTCGCTCAGTCGGCCAAGCGCACGATTGAACTCAAGATTCAGAAACTCGGCGTCGGCCATCTGTTCGACGTTCAGAAAGCCGAAATCAAGACGCCCGGCGGCGGACTGATCATTTTCCAAGGTATGCAGAACCATACCGCGGACTCGATCAAGTCGCTAGAAGGCTACGACGTCGCGTGGGTCGAGGAAGCGCAGACGCTTTCGCAGACTTCGTTGCGGTTGTTGCGCCCTACCCTCCGCAAGCCCGGTTCGGAATTGTGGTTCTCCTGGAACCCCAAGAAAAAGGACGACCCTGTCGACGACTTTCTGCGCGGTAATGGTCCGCGTAAAGACGGCGAGAAATGGGAAGCGCCTCCGCGCTCGGTCGTCATACAGGCGAACTGGCAGCACAATCCTTGGTTCTACGAAACCGAGCTGCCAGCCGACAAGGATTACGATTTCCGCCGCGACCGCGACATGTACGGCCATGTGTGGGGCGGCGACTACGAAAAGAACTCGCAGGCTCGCGTGTTCAAGCATTGGCGCGTTGAGGAATTCGATGCTCCGCCTGCTGGCACCATTCTCTACGGTGGCGCCGACTGGGGCTTTTCGCAGGATCCGACTGTCGGATTGATCTGCTTCATCGTCGGCCGCACGCTCTACTTTTGGCGTGAAGTTTGGGCAATCGGTTGCGAAATCGACCGCACCCCGGCGCTGTTCGATCAACTCGATCCGAACTGGTCCGCTGATCGCCGCAAGCGTGATCCTAACTGGCAATCGCTCGGGCAACGCGTTCCGTTCATTTCGGACAGTGCGCGGCCCGAAACGATTTCCTACATGCAACGGCATGGCTACACGCGGATGCAGGGCGCTCTCAAGGGCGCAGGCTCGATCGAGGAAGGTGTCGAATTTCTAAAGCAATATGACATCGTGATCCATCCGGATTGCGTGCATGTCGCGCAGGAATTCGAAAACTACTCGTTCAAGATCGATCCGCATACGGACGAGATTACGAACGTCCTCGACGACAAGAAAAACCACACGATCGACTCGGCGCGTTACGCCGTGGAGAACGTGCGGCGTGCAGTCGTCACTAGCCACCAGGAGTTGAATATCTGATGGCTGACGTCAACACACCGACCGAGGAGTATGTCCGCCACGAGCAGATGTGGAAATTGCCGCGCACGTTAATGGGCGGCACCAAAGCAATGCGCGCTGCGGGCCGGACTTATCTGCCGCAGGAGGCGAAAGAAAGCGATACCGCGTATAAGGCGCGGATCGCTCGTTCGACGCTGTTCAACGGCTTCCGCAAAACCGTCAAGGACATGACCGGCAAGGTGTTCACCAAGAACGTCGTGCTGAAACCGGACGTGCCAACGCAGATTGTCGGTTATGCGGAGAACATCGACCTCGCCGGCCGACACCTGAACGTCTTTGCCCGCGATGTGTTCTTTGACTCGTTGCAGCCCGGCATCGGCTATATCCTGACCGAAATGCCCGCCCCGCTCGCGCAGGGAACGGGTCGCGCTGGTGAAGTCACCATGGCGGACGAACAGGCTGCGGGCCGTCGCCCCTACCTGATCTTTATCAAAGCCGAGGACTTGATCGGCTGGCAATCGACAATCATCAACGGCGTCGTGACACTGACGCAGGCCCGCATTCGCGAAGTGGCGAACGTGCCAGATGGTCCTTTCGCGACTAAGTGCGTTCCGCAGGTTCGCGTGCTCACTCCCGGCGCATGGGAAATCTGGCGCGAAGCGACCGAAGGTGCGGACAAAGGCAAATGGGTTAAGGTCGCTGGCGATAAGACCAGCCTGACCGTGATCCCCCTCGCCCCGGTCTACATCAACCGAACCGGCTTCATGACCGGCGAGCCTCCTCTGGAGGACTTGGCGGACCTGAACGTCGCTCACTGGCAGTCGCAATCGGACCAACGCAACATTCTCCACGTTGCCCGCGTGCCGATCTTGTTCATGGCCGGATTTCAGGCCGAGGACGCGATTGAAATCGGCGGGTCCAGCGCGGTTCGCTGTAGCGACGCTGCGGCAAACATGTCTTACGTCGAGCACTCTGGCCAGGCTATCGGCTCGGGCGACAAGGACTTGGCGAACCTCGAATTCCAGATGCAGACCCAAGGGTTGCAACTTCTGGTCCCGCAGCCGGGCGGAAAGACGGCGACGGGCGAAGTTCACGACGACATCAAAGAGAACTCGCAACTGGCCATGATGGCAGGTGCGCTCGGCGATGCCATCGAACAGTCGTTCGGCTTCATGGCGCTCTACATGAAACTGCCTGAAATCAAGGGCGGCTCGGTGGTCGTGAATACCGACTTCGGCATTTCGGCCAGTGCGGCACTGGACATTCCGAATATCATCGCGGCGAAAAATGCGGGCATCTACGACCTGCAAACGACCATCGATGAATTCAAGCGCCGCGGGTTCACTTCGGAAGATGTGGACGTTGAGGTGCTGAAAGCGCGTGTTGCCGAGGAAGCCCCTGTCTTAGACGCAGGCGCCGGAAAGGGCATGAACCTCGATGGTGGTACTCCTCCCGCAAAGTGATCTGACGGCTAACGAAAAGTTGGTCGACATGTTCATGGAGCGGGCGATTGACCTCCTGCGACTGGAAGCGGGCACCCGCGACAAGGTGCTCGTTTTCCTCGCCGAGTTGGAACGTGAACTGGTCGGGCTGGTCGCTAAGATCGACCCGACTGGAACGCCTGACGCGGCACGGCAGAAAAAGCGTTTGGCCGATTTGCTGGCCGAAGTTCAAGGCACGATCCGCGGCACGTACCGGGACGCGTCCACCCTGCTCGCTCGCGAAATCCGCGAGATTATCGACGCAGAGGCGACGTGGACCGGCAACGCGATCAACACCGCCACCCGCGCATCGTTCGTTGATGCCGGATTGACGCGCGGCTTTCTGCAAACCCTCGTCTCGGACGTGCTCATTCAGGGCGCGGCGAGCAAGGATTGGTGGAGCCGTCAGGCCGGCGGACTGGCGGACAAGTTCGCCGACCAGATGCGCGCAGGCATGGCGCTCGGCGAAGCCAATGGCAAACTGATCGAGCGGGTGCGTGGCAAGACTGGCCAACCCGGCATCATGAACCTGGCGCGGTCCTCGGCGGAGCGCCTTGTGCGCGCATCGGTGCAGGCTGCGGCCAACACGGCGCGCGAGGCGACCTACGACGAGAATGCGGACCTAATCTCCGCGCTTGAATGGTCGGCCACGCTGGACACGCGAACGTCGCCTTGGTGCATCGTTCGCGACGGCCTCAAGTACACGCCGAAAGAGCACCGGCCGATGGGGCACACTGTTCCGTGGTTGGAAGGCCCCGGCAAGATTCATTGGGGCTGCCGCTCGACCAGTGTGCCGGTCCTGAAAAGCTGGCGCGACTTGGGAATTGACGAGGACGAAATTCCGGAAACGACACGGGCGTCCATGGACGGCCAGGTGCCGGCCGCGATGACGTTCGAGCAATGGCTAAAGAAACAGAGCGTGCAG
>JAGVII010000620.1 GCA_020056155.1 Afipia sp. | reverse complement strand
GAACGCCTGCGGGTCGAGGCCGGGGCTCGCGGCGGCGAACACGACGCGCCGCTCAGCGGCCGGCGTATCGGCGTCAACGCCGAACGGGTTGCTGCCGAACACGTTGCTGTAGAGCGTCCAGCCGCACGCCAGCGTCACGAACGCGATCGCCGCGACGCCTGCAATATTCAAAGGGCTGGAAGTCCGCGAGGAACGTCCGGTGTGGTGGGCCGTGTAGCCGGTACGCGCAACAGAACTGGTACTCATACGCCTTGCATCCAGAACAATCCCACCTTGTCCTTCTGGCTGCATTCGGCGGTTCATGCGCGAACGGCGCATGCGAAAGCGGGCCAGCGTCAGTTGCCATGCGGAGCTTGGAGTTCCCCACGCGACATGTCGCAAAGGTGCGGAGCGGCATTAAGGCGGCTTTTAGTTAAATGCGGATTAAGTGCGGGCAGATGTGTGGCGGGCCCGCTTGGCAGGGAACGGGTTCCATCGGGCCGTTTATCGCGGCCCGCCCAGTTCCGGCGGCAGGGCGCGGTTCAGCGCCTCGCCTTTCGCGCCGTCCAGCAGATCCACCGCGTAGGTCTCGATCGCGACCCCGCTGCGCTTGCGGGTCAGCTCGGCAAGGTTTTCAACGCGCGCGTATCCGGTGCGATACGCAAAGCTTGCGCCGGGCGGGCCGATCAGCAGCGCCTTGCCCTTGAGCAGGTCTGCGTCCGGCTCTTTCATGAAGGTCCAGCGATAGCGCTGCTGGAACTGGGCGACGCAGGTGCCCTTCGGCAGATAGAACATCAGCCACGACGTGGTGCCGTAGTCCGCCGCGAGAACGCAGTTGGCGTTTTGCTTGAGACGGATCGCCTCGATTTCGTCCGCAAGCGCCGGCCAGCCCACGCCGACGCTGCGCACCGTGGCGTCGCGGCGGAAGCCGGTGAACACGCCGGTGTTGGTTTGCACGATCAGCACCACGAACAGCGCGACACCGATCGGCAGCGCGAGGCGGCGCGACCAGTTCATCGTCCGCTGCTCGCGCGGATTCCACGTCCTGCCCCACGCGGCATACGCGGCGGCGATGGCGAATGCCGGATAGACCGGCCCGAGCCAGTTGGCCTCGACGCGAGCATGCAGCGAATGCCAGACGAAATAGAGGAAGATCGTCCAGACGCTGACATTGATGAGCGTAGCGCCTGCGGCATGCGCCGACCTCGCCCGCGCCAGCGCGTAAAGGCCGAAGACGCCGAGGATGAATACCGACGGAGTCGCGAAGGCGAACTGCGTCGGGATCATCTCGCCGAGATACTTGAGCGTCATGCCCTCGACGCGCGCGCGGCCGAGTTGCTTGATGAACGACACCCACTGGTGATCGGCATTCCACAGGATCACCGGCGAGAAGACCGCGAATGCGGCAACGCCGCCGAGATAGGGCCACGGCGATGCCAGCCAGCGGCGCTGATCCTTCACCAGCACGAGCCACAACATGATCTGCGCGCCGAAAAACAACGCGGTATATTTCGACAGCAGCCCCGCCCCCACCGCAACACCGGTTGCGAGCCACCAGACGCCGCGTCCCGTCTGCCATATCTTGGCAAGGAAATAGAGAACGAAACTCGCGGCCACCATCAGGGGCGCGTCCGGCGTCACGATGGTGGTCCCGACCGAAGCCATGAGGGTGGCGTTGAGAAAGATCGTCGCCGCCGCCGCGATCCGGGCATCGTCAAACAGAATTCGCGCGGCGCGATAGATCGCCCAGCTCATCGGCAGCGCGAGCAGGATCGAGACCAGCCGCACACCAAATGCGGTGTCCCCCGCGATCATGATGCCGAGGCGGATCACCACCGCAACCATCGGCGGATGATCGTAGTATCCGCCCGCGAGGTGCTTCGCCCATGTCCAGTAATAGGCTTCGTCGAAGGTCAGCGGCGTAACGGCTGCGGCAATCAGCCGAAGCACCACAAGCGCGGCCACGGTGACAGCGGTGCCGCGAGCCAGTCTCGTCTCGGGGGAAGTCATTTTGCGCGCCAGACGAAGAGGCTGGACACGCCGTAATTCCAGACCACGCCCATCAGCGCGCCGGCCGCGCCCGCCAGCCACCAGATCGGCTCCTGATCGAAGACAGTCGCCGCGACGCCGACATTGGCGATCAGGCCCACGCTGCAAACCAGATAGAACAGCAGCAGGCCGCGAATGAGTGCGAAGCCTTTCAGGCGCTGGTCCCGATAGGTCAGCCGGTTGTTGAGCAGGAAGTTTCCGGTCATCGCGACGAAAGCGGCAAGACCCTGCGCCTCGGCGAAAGGAGCATTCAGTCCGAGCGCGGAATAAAGCGTGGCGAGATGCACGCCGAGGCCGATCCCGCCGACCAGCGCGAACAGCAGAAAGCGCAGCGACACCAGATCGCCGGTCATTTTGGCGAGGACGAGGCCAAGGAAGTCCAGCACGACCATCGAGTCCAGCTTGCTCTCGCCGTGCAGCCGCGCGCCGAAGGAAAACGGCACCTCGACCACACGGAGCTTTCCGCCCGCGGTCGCCACGATATCCAGCAGGATCTTGAAGCCCTGCACGGACAGCGACGGCGCAAGCTGCTCGAAGCAATCGCGGCGGATCATGAAAAACCCGCTCATCGGATCGGCGATCTCGATGTGCAGCAGCTTCTTCGCAATGTTGGTCGCGAACACGCTGCCGCCGAGACGCGCGCTGCCGAAACTTCCCGTGTCGCCGCCGCTGACGTAACGGCTGCCGACAGCGAGTTCGGCTTCGCCCGATTGCAGCAGCGCGAGCATCTTCGGCAACTGGGTTTCGTCGTGCTGAAGGTCGGCGTCCATCACCGCGACATACGGCGCGCTCGAGGCCAGGATGCCCTCGATGCATGCGCCGGACAGCCCGCGCCGGCCGACGCGGCGAATACAGCGAACCCGGGGATCGGCCTGCGCCAACTGGCGGGCAACCTCCCAGGTCCCGTCGGGAGAATTGTCATCAACGAAGATGACCTCCCACGCAATGCCGGCAAGCGCGGCGTCCAGCTTTGCGAAAAGCTTGGGAACGTTATCGCGCTCTTTGAAAGTTGGCACCACGACGCATAGTTGACGCGCAGGTGCCGCCCCGGGTGAGATGGCCTCAGTCATGGGGCCAGCGTATATCCGGGGTGCCGGACGATGCCAAGACGCCCTGCCGGGACGCGATTTCGATGCGACAATGCCGGGAAACCGGGTGGCGGCAGGTTTTGACAAGGCCAGAAATGCCAACGACCACGGAGGGAAACCGGTGAGAGAATCAAGGCCACGCGTACATCCGGCGCGCTCAACCTCTCACGGTATCTTCTCGTGGTCGTCCCGGCGACGGAGCGTAGCTGCAACATCGCCGATAGCAACTAGATAGGTATGGGTCCGGCGTTCCGCAAGGGTCTTCAGGGGAAGCAAGAATGGCGAAAAAATCAGGTCAAATTCACATCGGGATCGGCGGCTGGACCTTCGCACCCTGGCGGGGCGTGTTCTATCCGGAAAAGCTGACCCAGGCGAAAGAACTCTCCTATGCCGCGTCCAAGCTGACCTCGATCGAGATCAACGGCACCTATTACGGGTCGCAGAAACCCGAAAGCTTCCGCAAGTGGGCCAGCGAGGTGCCGGACGGCTTTGTGTTCTCGGTCAAGGGGCCACGGTTCGCCACCAACCGGCGCGTGCTGGCCGAGGCCGGCGATTCCATCAAGCGCTTCTACGATTCCGGTGTCACTGAGATGGGCGACCGGCTTGGGCCGGTGCTGTGGCAGTTCGCACCGACCAAGAAATTCGACGAAGCCGATTTCGGCGCCTTTCTTGAACTGCTGCCGCGCAAGTTCGACGGCGTCGCCTTGCGCCATGTGGTCGAAGTGCGCAACGACAGCTTCTGCACGCCGTCATTCATCGCCCTGCTGCGCAAGCATAACGTCGCAGTGGTCTATGCCGATCATGCCAAATATCCGGCGATCTCCGACGTCACCACCGATTTCGTTTACGTCCGGCTTCAGACCGGCCAGGATACCGTCAAGACCGCCTACCCGCCCAAGGTGCTGGATGAATGGGCGAAACGGCTGACGCTGTGGGCGCAGGGCGGCGAACCCACCGACCTCGCCCGCGCCGACAAGACGCCCGCGAAGAAAGAACCCCGTGACGTGTTTGCCTATGTGATCCACGAGGGAAAGATCCGGGCACCTGCCGGGGCGATGGAATTGATCGAACGGGTGACGTGAGCGAACGGCGGGAGTCGGCATGGCCAGGACCAGGAAGCTTTTCACCATCGGCTACGAACAGACGCCGGCGAAGGCCGTGCTGGACGAATTGCAGCGCGCCGGTGTGAAACTGCTTGTCGATGTGCGCGCCGTCGCATCGTCGCGCCGGCCGGGCTTTTCCAAAACTCAGCTGGCCGCCGGCCTCGACGCGCGCGGCATCTCCTACATCCACCTTCGGGGGCTCGGCACCCCGAAGGATGGCCGCCTGGCTGCACGCAGCGGAGACATGAAGGCGCTGGCGAAGATCTATCAAGCCCACCTGAAAACGCCGCAGGCGCGTGGAGAAATGGACGAACTGGCGGCGCTCGTGACCAAGGCCGGGCCGGTCTGCATCCTGTGCTATGAGCGCGATCACAACGTCTGCCACCGGAAATTCATCGCCGAGATCATTGAGGATCGTGAAGGCGTGAAGGTCGAGGACCTGGCCGCCCCGCAGATCTGAGTTATCCACAGGGGTCCAAACCTTCGGGGCCTGTTCGCTTCGTGTTCTTGGGACGTTCGCTGGACGAACGACTCATTCGAGGCTCTAATTCATGCGTATTTTTACTTAGTATTCCATGTCCGGGGCTCGGGGGCTCCATGCGTTGCGTTGGATGGGTGTACGCGTTTTGCGTCACCGCCGCCGCGTTGTTTAGCGGAGGCTCTCCAGCTGTTGCCGATCCCCTGACCGATCCCTTGCCATCATCGGGCCAACTGAGCGGCGGCGCATATCCCGAGAAATTTCTCTACTTCAGCGGATTTGATCTCTGGCGCAGCGGCGGTTCGTTCTATGGCGGCGTTCAATGGGCGCCGCGCGGTCTGAACGAAGACGGCTTCACGCTCAAGCTATTGCTGGCTGAAGGCACCTATCGCTACCTCGCCGGCAGCACCAGCGTCCGCGGCACCGGATTGCTTGCGTCGGTTATGCCGGGTTGGCGGATCAAGCGGGGCAATTTCGAAGTTAAACTTTTCGCCGGTCTTGATCTTCAGAACCATCGCCTGTCGCCGGACGATCCAGCGAACAGCCTGCGCGGCAACCACGCCGGCCTGCGCGTCGCGGCTGATCTGTGGTGGGAGCCGACACCGACGCTCATGCTGGCATCATCTATTTCAGGCTCCACCATCGGCAACAGCTTCGGCATCCGTGGAGCCGCGGGCTGGCGCGTGATGGATCGTTTCTGGGCGGGCCCGGAGGTGGAGACATTGGGCGACGAAGTCTATCGTCAGTACCGGATCGGCGCTCACCTGACGTCACTGAAGTTTGCAACGTTTGAATGGTCGCTCGGCGCAGGCTATGTTGAGGACAACAGCCATCGCACCGGCCTGTATGGGCGCATCAGCCTGCTTACGCGCCGATAAGACGAGGCACTGGCGGTCGCTCTGACACGTACGCTGTCGAGAGCTATCTCCGGCGTTCTTCGCGGTGGAATTCCCTGTCTGATGATGCTCCGGACCGATCCGAAAACCGCAACCGCATAAGCGATCAGCCGAGGCGCCAGACCGCCATCGGCTGTTCGTAGCCTTTGACCGCGACCTCGCCGAGCGACACGGCGTCGGCGCAGGCTTCGCCAAGTGTATCCCGGACGACAGACGAGATCAGCAGTTGCGAATTGAACTCCTTGTTGAGAGATTCAAGTCGCGACGCAAAGTTCACTGTGTCGCCGATGACGGTATACTCCTTGCGCCGCGACGAACCCACGTTGCCGGCAACGACATCGCCGAAGTGAAGTCCGATCCCG
>JAGVII010000426.1 GCA_020056155.1 Afipia sp. | reverse complement strand
TACGAGGCGATGGAATGCCTCGGCGGCAATGGTTACGTCGAGGAGGGCATTCTGGCGCGGCATTACCGGGAGTCGCCGGTCAATGCGATCTGGGAAGGCTCCGGCAACGTGATGTGCCTCGATGTGCTGCGCGCGCTGTCACGCGAGGCGGATGCCGCGGCGGATGTGCTGCGCGGCCTTGTGGAGCAGACCAGGGGGCTTCCGGGTGTGGTCGAAGCGGTCGGCTTCATCGCGAAGTCGTTTCGCAAGCCGGATGCCGAGCGCGTCGCGCGGCTCGCGGTGGAAAAGCTCGCGCTGGTCGCAGCCGCCGCCGCGCTTAACGAGGTCTCGCCGAAACACGCCGAACTGTTCGTGGCGACGCGGCTCGACGCCGACCACGGCGCTCTCTACGGCGCGGTCGATCTCTCCGCTGACGACATTCGCGATCTGCTTGATCGTGCCTTGCCGGCGTAAAGAGTTCCGTCATTGCGAGGAGCCGTTGCGACGAAGCAATCCAGTTCTTCCTTGTGGCTCTGGATTGCTTCGCGGAGCCTGTCATCGGGCCGGCGGAGCCGGACCCGTTGGCTCGCAATCACGGAATGGATCATTAATGACTGCACTTCAAAATCAGCCCTGAGGCGACCAATAACCTGGAGATCGGACGATGACTGCCGCTGAAAGCCCCGCCGGCCTTGCGCCTGTGTCGCCGCCGGGCAAAAGCCGCGAGCCGCGAGTCTGGAAATTCATCGGCACCAGTCTGTGGGGCCTCGCGCTGTTCGGAGCGATGTTCGCCGGGCAGGTCACGGTGGTCGCCTATTTTCTGCTCGGCAGCGGCGAGCCGATGGATACCAGTTCGATGATCACGCTGCTCTCGAACGGGCGGATCATTTCGCTCTCGGTGATCATGGGATTGCCGGCCATCCTGATCGTATTATGGATCGCCACGCGGCTCTCTCGGACGTCTTTTGCGGATTACCTCGCCTTGCGCTGGCCGTCCTGGAAGATGCTTGTGGCGGGCATCGCCGCTCTGGTGCTGCTGATGGTGGCATGGGAGATCATCAGCCGCGTGGCGGGACGCGAGTCGTCGCCCGGTTTCATGATGGATGTTCTGAAAACGGCGCGGGCCGACGGCGCGCTGTGGCTGCTGGTGTTCGCGTTCTGCGTGGCCGCGCCGGTCACGGAAGAATTTTTCGCGCGCGCGTTTCTTTATCGCGGCTGGTCGGAATCGTTTCTGCGCCCGGCGGGCGCAATCCTGCTGTCATCGGCGGTGTGGACGATGATGCACCTGCAATACAACTGGTTCTTTCTGGCGCAGGTGTTCTCCATCGGGTTGCTGCTCGGCTACCTGCGCTATCTGAGCGGCTCGACATGGCTGGTCGTGGTCCTGCATGGTCTCAACAATCTTGCTGCGACGGTGCAGACCATCTGGCTGGCGAACAACTCCTGAAAAGTCACGTCACCAGCGCGATGGCGATGGGCATCGTGATGATGGCGAGCGCCGTCTGCAACGTCAGGATTTCCGCAACCAGCGGTGCGTCGCCGCCCATCTGCCGCGCGAGAACGTAAGCGCTCGATGCTGTGGGCACTGAAGCGCAGCAGGCGACGATTGCGAGGTTCGCCCCGGACAATCCAAATGCAAGACCCAGCGATATCGCCATGGCAGGCATGACAACGAGCTTCAGAACACACGATAGTATCGCGGGCGCGTCCGGACGCAGACCCCCCCTGAGCTGAAGCCCCGCGCCGACGACGAGCAGTCCGAGCGCGAGCGAGGAGCGGCCGAGTGCGTCGATGAACTCATCGATCCATGCCGGAAGAGTCAGGCCAATGAGGTTAGCGGCCAATCCGAGCGCGCAGGCCCAGATGAAGGGATTTTGCGCGATTGTGAGAAGAATGCGCCCCCATGACAGCCGTGTGGGCGCGGCGTAGTGCGCCAGCACCCACACCGACATCACATTCAGAATGGGAATCATCGCCACCATCGCGACCGAGGCGAGCGTGAGCCCAATGTCGCCAAACAGATTTCCGGCGACGGCCAGTGCGACATAGGTCTGCCACCTGCAGGAGCACTGGAAGATCGAGGTGAACGAAGGGCCACTCACGCCAAGCCGCCGCATCAGGACCGGCCGCAACACGAGACAAAGCGTCGCCATTAACAGGACGGCAATCAACAGTGCGCCGCCGACACCGAACAGCGGGACCTCGGAAAGCTTCGCACGGCTGAGTGTCCGGAACAAAAGCGCGGGGAACAGCACGTAATAGACGAGCAGCTCCGTGCCCACCCAATGGGATTCCTGCTTTATAAGAACGCGGCGCAGAACGAAGCCCATGACGATCAGGAGGAAGATCGGCACGATGGCCGCAATGATTGTCAGCATCGTTCAATGCTCTCCCGATGCCTTGCGCAGCGTTGCGAGCCGGTCCAGTGCGCCTTGCAGAATGAAAATCGCCGCGTGCTCGTCGATCACCTTGGCGCGCTTGGCGCGGCTCATGTCCATCCCGATCAGTTCGCGCTCGACCGCGACGGTGGACAGGCGCTCGTCCCACAGGCCGATGGCAAGCTCCGTCAGTCTGGAGAAGTTCCGCGCGAACGCCCGCGTGGATTGCGCGCGCGGGCCTTCGCTGGCGTCCATGTTGATCGGCAGGCCGAGAATAAAGCCCACGACCTGGCGCTCGCCGGCCAAGGCCAGCAGCCGTGCGGCGTCGGCGGTGAAGGTTTTGCGCTGGATCGTCTCGATGCCGGTCGCGAGCTTGCGGTCAGGGTCGGACACGGCAACGCCAATGGTCTTGGTGCCGAGATCGAGCCCGATCAGGGCGCCTCGTGCAGGCCAGAGCGCGGCGGCTTCGATCAGCGGCAGAATGGGTGCAGGCATGGCCTTCG
>JAGVII010000333.1 GCA_020056155.1 Afipia sp. | reverse complement strand
TGGGCATTGTCGTCGGCTTCGAAGCGCCAGATCTCGCCCTTCGCGGACTGCAACAGCAGTTCGCCGCGCTCGATGCGCCACAACGTCGGCGCGAAAGCGGCCACCAATGAGTCGCACCGCGGCTTCAGGTACACCGCGAAATTTTCCGGTGAGGCTTCGGTATTGGTCAGCGTCAAACCGCAGATCGCCTTGCCGCTTCCGCGCACCATCGTCCAGTCGCCGATCAGTTGATCCGCCGACTTCGACAGAGCGCGGGCGGCGGCGAGATTCTGCAGCAGATAGATGCCCTCTCCCTGGCGCAGGCCTTCAAAAATGCCGCTCTCGACCTCGGTCACATCGATGACCGATTGCCCCGATGCATCCTGCAAGCGCACGATGTCGAGACCTTTTACGCTCCATGCGACGATATTCTTCGTGAACGGCAGCGCATCACCGCAGCCCTTGTCAAGTTCGAGCTTCGCGCCCTGCGGACCGGCATCGCCCTTGAGCGTGATCACGCAGGTCTTGTCGCGGCCCGCCGTCGACAGCTCCCATTCTCCGACCATTTCCTTGGCGAGCGAGCGCGCGTCCTGCGCCACGGCGTTCGGCGCGCTCAGGATGACCGTCGCCAGCGCAAGCAGACATACCTGCCTGCCCAGCCACGATCCCATGAGCGCGGACATCGCAGCGCGAGGCACGGTCAGCGGCCCTTCACCGGCGTCTCGGCGATCGGCGTCAACGGCGGCTTGCCCGCGAACCACAGTGTGAGATTATCCACCACGAGCTGATCCATCGCGTTGCGCGTGGTCACCGATGCGGACGCGATGTGCGGCAGCAGCACCACGTTCTGCATCGTTTTCAGGACATCCGGCACCTGCGGCTCGTTCGCGAACACGTCGAGACCGGCCGCCATGATGGTTCCGTCCTTGAGCGCGGCGATCAGCGCCTCCTCGTCCACCACCGATCCACGGGCGACGTTGATCAGAACACCGCGCGGCCCGAGCGCCTTGAGCACATCGGCGTTGATCAGCTTCGCGGTGGATGCGCCGCCCGGCGTGATGGCGATCATCGTATCGACGTCCTTCGCCATCTCGATCAGGTTGGGGTAGTGCTTGTAGGTGACGCCCTGGGCCGGGTTGCGCGAATGGTACACCACCGGCACCAGCGACGCATCGAGGCGGCGTGCGATGGCCTGACCGATACGGCCCATGCCGACCATGCCGACCTTGCGGTCACGCAGCGAACCGGGGCTCAGGGGAAAACTCTGCGTGGTCCAGTGTCCCGCGCGCAGATAGCGGTCCGCCTTGATGAACTCCCGCACCGTCGCGATCAGCAGGCCGAGCGCCGTGTCCGCGACTTCCTCGGTCAGCACATCCGGGGTGTTGGTGACGATGATGTTGTGCCCGGCGGCATACTTGAAATCGATATGGTCGTAGCCGACGCCGAAGCTCGACACCATTTCGGTCTTCGGAAACCGCGCCAGCATCGCCGCATCGGCCTGCACCAGACCGGTGACCGCAACGCCGCGAATGCGACCGGCAATCTCAGGCGCCAGGCGGCTCAGGTCGCGCTGGTTCTCGTATTTGTGAAGCACGAAGTTCGCGGGAAAACCGTTATCGATCACCGGCTTCGATGGTCCGTAAATCAGTACGTCGACCTTTTCCTGAGAACCATTCGCAGCCATTAGCTTTCCTTTCCAAGCGCACTTTCGTGCCAGCGTCGTAGCACAAGATACGAGGCCAAGGAGAGGCCCAAATAGATGACAATTCCGGCAATCGAGAGCAACAACAGCGCCGCGAACATCCGGGGAATGTTGAGCCGATAGCCGGCCTCCGCGATCCGGTAAGCCAGTCCCGAACCGGCCCCGGCCGAACCCGCCGCGATCTCGGCCACCACGGCGCCGATCAGCGACAATCCTCCGGCGATCCGCAGGCCGCCGAGAATATGCGGCAGCGCCGAAGGCAATTTCAGGCGGCGCAAGGTCTGGGTCCGCGAGGCTCCATACAATTCGAACAGGCCGAGCAGATTGCGGTCGACCGAATTCAGCCCCAGCGTGGTATTGGACAGCACCGGAAAGAACGCGACGATCCAGGCGCAGGCCACGACCGCCGCGTGCTGCGGAAGATAGATCAGCAGCAGCGGCGCAATCGCGATCACCGGCGTGACTTGCAGAATAACGGCATAGGGCAACAGCGCATATTCCAGCCATTTCGAGCGGCTGAACAACACCGCAAGCGCGATGCCGCCAATGGCCGCGGCGACAAAACCCTGAACCGTGGTCGACAGCGTCGTCAGCAACGAGCCGAACAGGATCGGCCAATCCTGAACCAGGGTGGAGAACACCACGCTCGGCGCCGGCAGCACATAGACCGGAAGATTGTTGATGCGGACCACCGCCTCCCAGACCGCAACGCCGGCGGCAAGCGCCAGCAGCGGCAGGAGGAATTTCAGAAACCGGACCGCTGATGTGTCGCGCGTGGTCATACGACCGCCCCGGCGGTGCTGGCCTTCGCAAGGGCCGCGGAGACATCGCGGCAATGCGTCGCGTATTCCGGCGATGTGCGGAAGTCCTCGCCGCGCGGCTCGGCTGCATCGATGCGAAAGTCGCGCGCGATGCGCCCCG
>JAGVII010000110.1 GCA_020056155.1 Afipia sp. | reverse complement strand
TCGCCGACCGACGCGCCGCCGGTGGTGACGAGAACATCCGCGCCGAGATCGCGTGCGCATCTGATTCCGTTCGAAGTGGATTCAAGGGTGTCGCGTGCGATATCGAGTTCGATCACATCGGCGCCTTCGCTGCGCGCGAGCGCGGCCAGCGCGAAGACATTGCTGGTGACGATCTGGCCGGGGCCAGGTGTCGTACCCGGAGGAACCAGCTCGTCGCCGGTAGCAAGGATTGCGACTTTGGGGCGGCGATGCACCGGCAATCGCGGATGGTTCATGCCTGCCGCCAGCGCAAGCGCGCGGTCGTTGAGCAGCGAGCCGCGCGGCAGCAGCATATCGCCTTCGCGGAAATCGATGCCGGCGGGGCGGATGTTCTTTCCCGCCGCGATGGCTTCGTTGACGATCACGAACTCGCCGTCAGGCGTGGTGTCTTCCTGAATGACGACGGCATCGACGCCACCGGGAATAACGCCGCCGGTGAAGATGCGCGCCGCCTGTCCCGCTCCGATGGCTTGATTGAAAGGTCGTCCCGCCGCGACTTCGCCGATCACTTTCAGCCGCGCGCCCGTCGTGGCATCGGCTGCCCGCACCGCATAGCCATCCATCGCCGACAAGGCGACGGGAGGCTGGGTGCGCAGGGCTGCGACATCGCGGGAGAGCGTGCGGTGAAACGCATCGTTGAGCGCAACGGTTTCTTCCGGAAGGGGGCTGGCGTCCTTGAGAACGGCGGCATAGGCCTCGGCGACCGGCATCAGCGCCATGGTGCGATCCTTAATAGTCCGCGAGATAGTGGCCGGACTTTCCGCCCTTTTTCTCGACCAGATGGATGCCTTCGATCTGAATGCCGCGCTCCACGGCCTTCACCATGTCGTAGATGGTGAGACACGCCACCGACACGGCGGTCAGCGCTTCCATCTCGACGCCGGTGGGGCCCTTGACCTTCACCGTCGCTCGCACACGGCAGCCGGGCAGTTTGGTGTCGGGCGTGATGTCGAGCGTCACCTTCGACAACGCCAGCGGATGGCACAGCGGAATGAGGTCAGATGTGCGTTTCGCCGCCATGATGCCGGCGAGGCGCGCGGTGCCCAGCACATCGCCCTTGGCGGCATTGCCCTTGACGATCAGATCGAGCGTCTTGCGGGTCATCACCACGCGACCTTCGGCCACCGCCACGCGTTCGGTATCCGGCTTGGCCGAGACGTCGACCATGCGGGCTTCGCCCTTGGCATCGATGTGGGTGAGGGCGGAGCCCTGTTTCGCGACCTTGCCTGATTTCTCTTTGGCCACGGCTCAGCGTGTCCCGGTGGCGCGCTGCGCGTCGTTACGAGCGAGCAGGGTGCGGGTCGCGGCCGTCACATCGGCCTGACGCATCAGGCTCTCGCCGACGAGGAACGTCGAGAAACCGACCCTGGCGAGGCGCGCCAGATCGTCCGGCGCGAAGATGCCGCTTTCGCCGACGCTGATGCGATCCTTCGGGATCAGCGGCGCGAGTTCTTCGCTGGTCGCGAGCGTCGTCTCGAAGGTGCGCAGGTTGCGGTTGTTCACGCCGAGCAACGGCGAGCGCAGTTTCAGTGCGCGGTCGAGCTCTTCCGCGTTGTGAACTTCCAGCAGCACGTCCATGCCATGCGCGAAGGCCGCGTCCTCGATGTCCTTCGCCGCAGCGTCATCGAGCGCGGCCATGATGATCAGGATGCAGTCCGCGCCATGCGCACGAGCCTCCGCCACCTGATAGGTGTCGTACATGAAATCCTTGCGCAGCACCGGCAGCGAGACGGCGGCGCGCGCCGCGACCATGAATGCCAGCGAGCCCTGAAACGACGGCGTGTCTGTCAGCACCGAGAGGCACGCAGCTCCACCGGCTTCATACGCCTTCGCCAGCGCCGGCGGATCAAAGTCCGCGCGGATCAGTCCCTTGGAGGGAGACGCCTTCTTGATCTCCGCGATCAGCGCGTAGTCACCGCGTGCGATCTTGCCGCGAATGGCGTTGACGAAGCCGCGCGGGGCCGAGGCAGCCCTGGCGCGCGCCTCGACTTCCGCGAGCGGAAGCGCGCGCTTGGCCGCCGCGATTTCCTCGCGCTTGTAGGTTTCGATCTTTTCGAGGATATCCGACAAGGGTTGTTCTTCCTCAAGCATTGGAGACAGCGACAAGGCGCTTGAGCCTGTCCGCCGCCGCGCCAGTGTCCAGCGCCTTGGTGCCGAGCGCAACGCCTTCCTTCAAATCCTTCGCCTTGCCGGCGACCACGAGAGCTGCGGCGGCATTCATCAGCGCGACGTTGCGGTAGGCGTTCTGTTTGCCGTCCAGCACCTCGCGAAGCGCCTTGGCATTGGCCTGCGCATCGCCGCCCTTCAGTTCAGCGCTGGTGGCGCGGGGCAGCCCGCCGTCCTCGGGCGTCACTTCGAACGTGCGGATGCTGCCGTTCTCCAGCGCCGCGACCGAGGTCGAGCCGGTGAGGGTGATTTCGTCGAGGCCGTCGGAACCGTGTACCACCCATGCGGATTCCGCGCCGAGGTTCTTCAGCACCTGCGCGAGCGGCTGCACCCAGTGCTTCGAGAACACGCCGACCATCTGCCGCTTGACGCCGGCGGGATTGGATAGCGGCCCGAGCAGGTTGAAGATCGTGCGTGTGGCGAGTTCGACGCGGGTGGGGCCGACATTCTTCATCGCCGGATGATGCGTCGGCGCGAACATGAAACCGATCCCTGCTTCGGCGATGCAGCGGCCCACGGCGTCCGGCGTGATGTTGATATTGACGCCGAGCGCCGCCAGCGCATCGGCCGCGCCCGATTTCGACGACAGTGCGCGGTTGCCGTGCTTGGCCACCGGAACACCCGTACCCGCGAGAATGAACGATGCGCAGGTCGAGACATTGACGGAGCCCGAGCCGTCGCCGCCGGTGCCGACAATATCGACGGCGTCGGCGGGGGCTTTCACCGTCAGCATCTTGGCGCGCATCGCGGAAACCGCGCCGGTGATTTCATCGACGGTTTCGCCGCGCACGCGCAGGCCCATCAGCAGGGCACCCATCTGTGAGGGCGTCGCTTCACCGGACATCATGCGGTCGAAGGCCGTTGCGGCTTCGTCGCGGGACAGGGCAGCGCCGGTGGCGACTTTTCCGATAATGGCTTTGAGGTCGTCCATGATCTTGCTTTGCAGGTGTGACTTCCGCTTGACGTGAGGTCCGCTCGATGAGCCTAGATTTTTAGGCTCATCACTGAGCCGAGGCCGCGCCGGTCGCCACGGCAAAAGCATTCTGGTTGATGGTGACGCCGATTTCGGTTTCGAGCTTCGCGATGTAGGCGC
>JAGVII010000107.1 GCA_020056155.1 Afipia sp. | reverse complement strand
AGCGCCTTCAGCGGCGAAATATAGAGCGTGTGTAGCCCACCGCCGCGCGCGATGCTGCGTCCGGTCGAGATCGCCTTTGCGGGTCTGGACTGTGGTGTACCGAGTTCCACCAACGTCGGCAGGAAGCCGGCCAGCGTCTTGCCTGCGCCGGTCGGTGCGATCAGCAAGGCAGACCGGTTGTTTTGCGCCTTCGCCAGCAAATCGAGCTGATGCGTGCGCGGCGACCAGCCCCGCGCGGCGAACCAGCGATGGAAAACGTCGGGCAGCAAATCGGGCGATGTGAGGGCGTTGGTGTCCACGCCCTAGAAGTAGGACTTCAAACTGCCGCGGTCGAGAGCGGAGACGGACAATCCATCTCCGCTCGACAACGTCATTCAGTGACCGGTTTATCCGAAATATCCCAATCCTTGCCGTTGAAAATCGCGATGTGGAGCGTCTTCATCGGCGTGTAGTTATCCGGCGTGAAGCTGTAGGTGACGCCATCCAGCATGTAGGGCGAGTGAAAACCCGCCAACGACTGCGCCTGCTTGAGCACATTGGCGCGGGTCAGGTCGTCGCCGCAGCGGCGCAGGATTTCCGCCATGGTCACCGCCTGCCCGTAACCCGCATAGGCGATGGTGTTGTCGGGATCGACATTCGGCAGATACTTCTTGCGCAATTCCTCGAAGCCCATCACATCCGGATCCTTCTCCCAGCGCGGCACGCCAACCTCCTTGGCGTAGCGCATGGCGACGATGCCGGTGGCATTCTCGAGCCCCGCGGCATTCAGGATCGAGCGGCCAGTAGAACCGGCCGTCAACAGATGCAGCGGCTTCCAGCCGAGTTCGGCCACCTTGCGGACCGACTGCGACGTCGCCTTGCCGGTGGTGATGTTGAAGAAAACATCCGCGCCCGACTTGGACAGGTTGATGATCTGCGAATCGATGGTCGGATCGGTGAGGTCGTAGGTGGTTTCCGCGACAACCGAGGCCTTGCCGCCCGCCTGCGCCAGCACTTCCTTGAACGGACCGAGGAAGTCACGCCCGAAGTCGTCGTTCTGATAAAGTATCGCAACCTTGGCGTTCGGCTTCACGTTCAGAACATGCTTGGCGAGGATGCGCGCCTCGGTCGGATAGAGCGGCAGGCCTGCCATTGTCCATTTGAAGTTCTTCGGATCGTTCCACTTGGACGCGCCGGTGTTCAGCAGGAGCTGCGGTACGCCCTTTGAGTTGAGATACTTGTGCACGGCGGTCTGCGGCGCCGTGCCCAGAGAGCCGAACAGCGCCAGCACTTCCTCCTGCTCCACCAGCCGGCGCGTCGCTTCCACCGTCTTCGGGGCGGAGTAGGAGTCGTCCAGCGAGAGCATCTTGACCTTGCGGCCGTTGATCCCGCCCTTTTCGTTGATCATTTCGAAATAGGCGGTCGCGACACGGCCAAGCACGCCGTAGAGCGAACCCGGTCCCGAATGCGGGACGGTCTGGCCGAGCTTGATTTCGGTGTCGCTCGCGCCCGGATCGTACTTCTTCTGCGCATGCGCAGCCGAAGCCGCCATCAGAACAACAGCTGCGAGCGCAGCACCGGCAGTGAACGATTTCATCGTCGTTTTCATGTTCTTGTTGTCTCCCTGAAGTTTCCCAGCGGCCTTTTTGCAATGCCTTTCGAAGCCGGAATCGGCGATCGTCCGGATCGCGGCCAGCGCGGGAAGCTGGCCGGTCGCCGGATGCCTGTCTTGCGTCTTGTCGCTATGGTCCGCGGCCGGGTGTGGCCGAGGCTGGCTATGCCTTGCTCGCGGTCACCACGAATCCCGGCACGGGCTCGTTCGCCTCGACCCTTGTGGCCGCTGGCACGATCGCGCACGCCGTCAAGCCGGCATCGGAAACCGCATCGCGCAGGTAGGCCTCGCCATGGGCGTAGCGCAGCCCGCGCCCGAGAATGACACCCTCGCCCGGATGGGTCTCCACCGTGAACGCAAGCAACCCTTGCGGCTCCAACACGCGCAAGGCCTCTCGAAGCAGTGGCTCCAGTTTCGGCACGTAGACAAAAGCGTCAGCCGCGATGACGAGATTCGCGCTGGCGTCGCTCTCCGCGCACAGGCCCTGCAACATATCCGTGACATCAACCTGTGCATAAAGGCCGGTGGCACGGGCACGCTCGATCATGCCCGGCGACAGGTCGATCCCGATCAGCTCATCCGACAGCGAGGCGAACTCGCGCCCGGCCAGCCCTGTACCGCATCCAAGATCGATCACCCGCTTGAAATGCGCCGGCAGCCTTGCCGCGTGACGCGCCGCCAGCACCGCCTTCAACAGCACCTGCGGCCCGCAGTAATCCAGGTCCTGAACCAGCGTCTTGTCGAACCTCGGCGCATACTGATCGAACAGCGCGCGCACATAGCCGGGCGGCATAGAGGAGACTTCCTCCGCGCCGAGCCGCATCAGCCGCAGCTTCGCGCCGTGCCTGTCGTCAGGATCGGACTGGCAGGCATGGGTATAAGCGACAATGGCCTCGTCCCAGGCGCCGAGCTGTTCGCGCAAATCGCCAAGCATGAACCACGCCGAGGCAAAGCCCGGCTCCAGTTCAATCGCCTGCTCCATCAACTCTGCCGCCGCCGCGAGGTCGCCGCGCAACATCAGATCGCGTCCGAAATCGAAGCGCCGGTCGGCGATCAGATTTCCCGAGGACAGGAACAACGCGGCGGGCATGGATCTGGTCTGAACCTGATTGGCGGAACTAAAGGGCAAATTGATCCTGGGGAGTAAGCGGCTGAGCCTGAGCGTTGCAAATCAAGGCTCGAATGAAGACCAGCACAACCTATATGAAGTCCATGCGTCCGCAAGACATCCTCATGCCCGTCGCCGCCGGCCTTTGCTGCAAGCCCGGCGGTTTTCACATCGACCCGGTCCGGCCGGTCGAGCGGGCGCTGATCACCCATGGCCATTCGGATCACGCCCGCCCCGGACACGGCGCGGTGCTGGCCACGCAGGAAACCCTCGACATGATGCGGCTGCGCTACGGCGATAACTTCGCCAGACACACGCAGGCCATTTCCTACGGCGAGACCATCCAGCTCGGTGATGTCAGTGCGACCTTCCATCCCGCCGGGCACGTGCTGGGCTCGGCGCAGATCGCCGTGACCCTCGGCAAGACCAGGATCGTCGCATCGGGCGACTACAAGGACACGGCCGATCCGACCTGCACGCCGTTCGAAGTGATCCCATGCGACGTATTCATCACCGAGGCGACATTCGGATTGCCGGTGTTCCGGCATGGCGATCCCCACGGCGAGATCTCAAAACTGCTGGCATCGGTCGCGCTGTTTCCAGAGCGTGCGCATCTTGTCGGGGCCTATTCGCTCGGCAAGGCGCAGCGCGTCATCGCCCTCATTCGGGCTGCGGGGTACGACGCGCCGATCTACCTTCATGGCGCAATGGAAAAGATCACGCGCTATTACGAGAGCCGCGGCATCGATCTCGGGGATCTGCGGCTGGCGAAGGGCGTGAAGAAGGCCGATCTCGCCGGCACCATGACGCTCGCGCCGCCAAGCGCGATCACCGACATCTGGACCCGGCGATTTCCCGATCCGGTCGCAGCCTTTGCATCGGGCTGGATGCGGGTGCGCGCACGCGCGCGGCAAAAGGGCATCGAACTGCCGCTGGTGATTTCCGATCATGCGGACTGGAACGGCCTCTGCGCCACCATCGATGCCACGGGCGCAGGAGAAATCTGGGTCACCCACGGACAGGAAGATGCGCTCGTGCACTGGTGCCAGTCGAAGGGTCTGAAAGCGCGTCCGCTTGCTCTGGTGGGCTACGGCGACGAAGATGAAGGTGAGGATGCCCTGCCGGAAGAGCCGGCGTCATGAACCGCTTTGCGCATCTGCTGGATCGTCTGGCCTATGAGCCCGGACGCAACAACAAGCTGCGGCTGATCACAGTTTACTTTCGCGAGGTGCCGGACCCGGATCGTGGCTGGGCGCTGGCGGCGCTGACCGGCGCACTGTCGTTCCGTCACGCCAAGGCTGGTCTTATTCGCGATCTGATCGCGGCGCGCACCGATCCGGTGTTGTTCGCGCTATCTTACGATTATGTCGGCGACCTCTCGGAAACCGTCGCGCTGATGTGGCCGGCGAACAGGCGTGCGACGAATTCGCCGCCACCGCCGACGCTGACCGAGGTCGTCACCACGTTCAATACGCTGGGAAAGACGGAAATCCCCGCGCAGCTTGTGCGCTGGCTCGATGAGCTTGACGAGACCGGGCGGTGGGCACTGCTCAAGCTCGTCACCGGCGGCCTGCGTATCGGAGTCTCGGCGCGGCTGGCGAAAACCGCCGCTGCGGCGCTCGGCGGCAAGGACGCCCACGATGTCGAACTGATCTGGCCGGGGCTTGTGCCGCCGTATCTCGATCTGTTTGCTTGGCTGGAGGGCCGCGCCGACAAGCCGGTCAATCGCGATCCCGCACCGTTCCGTCCGGTGATGCTGGCGCATGCCATCGAGGATAGCGACTTCGCAAATCTGGCACCGGACGACTTCACCGCAGAATGGAAATGGGACGGCATCCGCATCCAGGCGGTGAGCGGAAAAGACGAGCGCGGCCATATGTTCACACGTCTCTATTCGCGCACCGGCGAGGATATAACAAAGAGTTTTCCCGATCTGGTGCCGTCCTTGAGATTGCCCGGCGCGCTCGACGGCGAACTGCTGGTCCTACGCGACGGACGCGTGCAGACGTTCAACGTGCTGCAGCAGCGGCTGAACCGGAAATCTGTGACGCCGAAGCTGATGAAGGACTATCCGATCCATCTGCGCGCCTACGACCTGCTGAGTGACGGCGACAACGACCTGCGCATGCTGACATTCTCTGAGCGACGAACGAAACTCGAAACCTTCGTCGCACAGATCAAAGATCCGCGCATCGACCTTTCGCCACAAGTGCCCTTCAAGACCTGGGACGATCTCGCTGCCGCGCGCACCGATCCAGCCAGTGCCGGAGCCGGCGAGGATTCGGAAGCCGTCGAAGGCGTGATGCTGAAACGGCGCGATGCGCCGTATCTGCCGGGCCGCCCGAAAGGCCAGTGGTGGAAATGGAAGCGCGACCCGCACATCATCGACGCAGTGCTGATGTATGCACAGCGCGGCCGTGGCAAACGCTCGTCGTATTACTCCGATTACACCTTCGGCGTCTGGACCACGATTGATGGCGGCGACCAGCTCGTGCCGGTCGGCAAGGCCTATTTCGGCTTCACCGACGAGGAGTTGATTCAAATCGACCGTTTCGTCCGCCGCCACACCACCGAGAAATTCGGTCCGGTACGCCATGTGGTGCACGAGCCCGATCTGGGACTGGTGTTTGAGATCGCGTTCGAGGGACTGGCGCGCTCGGCGCGGCACAAGTCCGGCGTTGCCATGCGCTTCCCCCGCATCAGCCGCTTGCGCTGGGACAAACCGCCGCGCGACGCCGATCGGCTGGAAACACTTGAACGGATGTTAATCTCCGAGAACAGGATTTCCTTGCCGGCGGCCGCCGACGGCCATTGACGGCGGCGAGACAGTTCCCCATGTGGCGTGCTAGTGTGCGATGGCGCTCACCACCGAGGAGACGACGATGCCGGACGACGTGAAGGAATTGCCAGCCAGGAACGACGATAGTCTGTCGCGTTTTCTCGGCGGCTCGCCTTTGGCGGTGCTGGTGCGGCTGGTGCTGCTGTCGCTGCTGGTCGGCGTCGTACTCGCCGCGATCGGCTTCGATCCGTGGAACATCGTCTACAGCATCCACCGTCTGATCGACTGGATCTGGAGTCTGGGTTTTGATTTCATCAACGGCGTGTGGCGCTACTTCCTGCTCGGCGCGGTGATCGTGATCCCGATTTGGCTGATCTCGCGGCTGTTCAGCACCCAGCGGCCGCGCTGATTGCGAGACGCCGCCAAAGTTACAACCGGACAGGTTTTCAGCATCGCCGGACCGGCGATGCTGGCCAATCTGACGACGCCGCTGCTTGGCGTCGTCGCGACGGCCTGTATCGGCAGGCTGGGTGACCCCGCGCTGCTCGGCGGCGTCGC
>JAGVII010000683.1 GCA_020056155.1 Afipia sp. | reverse complement strand
GCTCATGAACTTCTTGCGTTCATCGCCCTTCAGCGCCTTGGTCTTGGCATCGGCGTTGCAGGTTTTCATCTTCTCCTGTTGGGTGGTTTTGGCGCTCGTTGCTTCAGCCTTATTTGCGGACAGGCATTCCTTCATGAAGGCCTTGCGCTCATCCCCCTTCTTGCCCGTGGCTTCCGTGTTGCAGGCCTTCATCTTGTCCTGCTGAGGCGTGGCCATGGCGACAGGAGCGGCGACCATTGCGAACAGCGAAGCGGCAACCAGAGCGATCTTGCGATTCATGTGTGAACCTCCTCGAGTAACGACAGTTGGAACAACGAAGCGCCGAGCGCGATTGGACCGGCTGAGTATTTCGCATTGCCTGCGAAGTAATCCGGGGAGTTCGGCAGTACCCGAGCATTCCCTCGGGAGTAACGGGCAGATGGCGATCTAGTTGACGCCGTCATCAGATTCCAGCGCCCGTTGCTGACGGTCGAGGAATTCCTGCATGCTGTCGACGCCGCGCAATTGCAGTATGGTGGAGCGGACCGCGGCCTCGAGCAAGACGGCGAGGTTGCGGCCGGCGGCAACGGGCAGGATGACCTTGCGGACGGGTACGCCGAGAATGGTTTCTGTCTGGGCGTCGAGCGGCAGGCGTTGCGTTTCCGGGTTGGACTGCGGTCTTTGCAGATGAACGATCAGCTTCATGCGCATCTTGCGCCGACAGGCGGTTTCGCCGAATACGGCCCGGATATTGAGCAGCCCAAGACCGCGCACTTCGATGAAGTCGCGCAACAGCTCGGGGCAGCGGCCTTCGAGAATGTCGAGCGAAACGCGCGATACCTCGACCACGTCGTCTGCCACCAGTCCATGGCCACGCGAAATCAGTTCAAGGGCCAGTTCGCTCTTGCCGACGCCGGAATCGCCGGTGATCATCACGCCCATGCCCAACACGTCCATGAAGACGCCGTGCAGGGTGATGGTCTCGGCCAACTGTCGAGAGACGTAAAGGCGCAGGGAGTCGATAACGGCAGCCGACTGCTGCGGCGTCGCGAACAACGGCGTATCCGAGGATTCGCAAACAGCCTGGATGGCCGGCGGGATTTCGCATCCGTCGGCGACGATCAGGGCCGGCGGCTTGGCGGCGATGACTTCGCGCATGTGGTTCGCGACGCGTTCCGTGGTCTGCCTCGCAGCCCAGGAAATTTCCGGCGAACCGAGCACTTGAAGCCTGTCAGGGTGGATGAGATTCAAGTGGCCAACCAAGTCCGCGGGGGAAATGTCGTCCCGCGTAATGGTAATGGCCCGATTGAGGGTGCCGCAGATCCAGTTGAGCTGGAGACGGCTGCGATTGCGCTCGAACAGCTGGGCGACGATTAGCTGGCGCACGACCACTGCGCGAACAGTGCGTGTGTCGCTGCCGCGTCCGGGGCAGCGGCCAGGCGTTCGCGGAATGTCTTGTCCGAAAACATCTGCGCCAGTTCCGAAAGAAGCTGTAAGTGGTGTTCAGTGGCCGCTTCCGGCACCAACAGGATGAAAACGAAACCCACCGGCTTGCCGTCCGGGGCGTCGAACTGGACAGGCGTAGCCAGTCGAAGAAAGGCACCGCGTACTTCCTTCAGTCCCTTGATTCGGCCATGAGGGATGGCGATGCCCTGACCCAGGCCGGTCGAGCCGAGCTTTTCGCGTGCGAAGAGCGCGTCGTAGACCAGGCTGCGAGCGAGCCCGTGCCGGTTCTCGAAAAGAATGCCGGTTTGTTCGAAAACACGTTTCTTGCTGCTGGCCTCAAGGCCGACAACGACGTTTTCGGGCGGCAGAAGTTTTGCGATTTGGTTCATCGACAATGTGTGGCGGACATCCGCCGGGGGGTGTCCCGCAACAGAAGCGGAGCGGAGTATACCCCTACCCCCGGCGCGAGGAAACGCCTATTCTCCGACGACACGTTTGTCGTGGGCGTGGTCGCTGACTTTTTCCTTGTATTTCAGGACTTGGCGATTCAACTTGTCCGTGAGTGCGTCGATGGCGGCATACAGGTCGGCGTCTTCGGCATCGGCATAGATATCCTTGCCTTTTACGTGCAAGGTGATTTCCGCCTTCTGCTTCAATTTCTGCACCGATAACACCACATGCACGCTGGTGACGTGGTCGAAATGTCGAATGACCCGCTCGACCTTGCCAGAGACGTACTCGTGCAGCGCGGGGGTAACTTCGATGTGGTGGCCGGTGATGTTGATGTTCATGGTGACTCCTTAGAGCGCTTTTCTGAGGTTGACCGGCGGGATGCTCAAGGATTCGCGGTACTTGGCGACCGTCCGCCTCGCCACCACGATACCCTGTTCGCCGAGAATTTCCGCAATCCTGGCGTCGGAGAGCGGCTTGTGGCCGTCTTCGGCGCCGACCAGCTGCTTGATCAGCGCGCGGATCGCGGTTGAAGAGGCAGCTCCGCCGGTGTCGGTGGCGACGTGGCTGCCGAAAAAATACTTGAGCTCGAAAATGCCGCGCGGACTGGCCAGATATTTCTGCGTCGTGACGCGCGAGATGGTTGATTCGTGCAGACTGACGGCGTCGGCGATTTCGCGCAGCGTCAAGGGACGCATGGCGACTTCGCCGTGATCGAAAAAAGCACGCTGCCGGTCGACAATCGCCTGGGCAACGCGCTGAATGGTGTCGAAGCGCTGCTGCACATTCTTGATCAGCCATTTCGCTTCCTGCAATTGCCCGGCCATGCTGCCGGGCGAGGTGCCCCGACCGCCGCGTTGCCGTTGCAGTATGTCGGCGTACATGCGAT
>JAGVII010000007.1 GCA_020056155.1 Afipia sp. | reverse complement strand
TTCGGCGAGATCGGCATCGACAACGATCTGATCGTCGGCGCGGACGAAGAAGTGTTCGAAATGAACAACGGCTGCGTCTGCTGCACGGTGCGCGGAGACCTCGTGCGCATCATCGACGGCCTGATGAAGCGCAAGGGCAAGTTCGACGCCATCATTCTGGAGACCACCGGTCTCGCCGATCCCGCGCCGGTGGCACAGACTTTTTTCGTCGACGAAGATGTGCGCGAGAAGACCATGCTCGATGCGGTGGTGACCGTGGCGGACGCCAAGTGGCTGAGCGACCGCCTCAAGGACGCGCCGGAAGCCAAGAACCAGATCGCGTTCGCCGATGTCATCGTGCTCAACAAGACCGATCTGGTCACCAAGCCCGAACTCGCCGAGGTCGAGGCCCGCATCCGCGCGATCAACCCTTACGCGACGCTGCACCGGACCGAGCGCGCGCAGGTGAAACTGTCGGATGTGCTCGAGCGCGGCGCGTTCGATCTTGATCGTATTCTGGAGCTTGAGCCGGAGTTTCTCGATGACGGCGGTCACGACCATGATCACGATCATCATCACCACGGCCATGACGGCCATGACCATGATCACGACCACGGTCACTCTCACGGCGGCATGAAGCACTATCACGATGAAGACATGCAGTCGCTGTCGCTGCGCACCGACAAGCCGATCGACCCGACCAAGTTCATGCCGTGGCTGCAGGAGCTGGTCGCCAAGGACGGCGAGAAGATTTTGCGCTCCAAGGGTATTCTCTCCTTCAAGGGAGACGACGACCGCTATGTGTTCCAGGGCGTTCACATGATGCTGGAGGGCGACCACCAGCGGAAATGGAAGAAGGACGAGGCGCGCGAGAGCCGCCTTGTGTTTATTGGCCGCGAATTGCCCGAGCAGGCGATCCGCGACGGCTTCGCGAAAACCTTCGCGTGATGAAAGACTTCAATCCGGGTCCGGAGACGGCCTCTATCGTCTCCGTCACTGATCGCGTCACGGGCGTAAAGCTCGATGCGCCTGCGACCGCCGTGCATTTTCTTGGCGACGTTGCCGTGTTTGTCGGCGCGGAAGAGAACGTCACCTTCGCGACCGGCGACGGCGAGACGAAGCCGGTCGCCGTGCATGGCGGCGGCATCCTGTGTTCGGCGTCCGACGGCAAGCGCGTGGTTATGGGCGGCGACGACGGCAAGCTGACATCGATCGACGCCAGGTCGAACATCGAAACGCTCGCCACCGATGCGAAGCGGCGCTGGCTCGACAACGTCGCCTTGCACGCGGATGGTGCGGTGGCGTGGTCCGCCGGAAAGACGGCTTTTGTCCGCGCGCCGAAGGGTGAAGAAAAATCGCTCGACGTTCCCTCGACGGTGGGCGGCCTGGCCTTCGCGCCAAAGGGCGTGCGACTTGCCGTCGCGCATTACAACGGCGTGACGCTCTGGTTTCCCAACATGGGCGCGAAACCGGAATTTCTCGAATGGAAGGGCTCGCATCTCGGCGTCATCTTCAGCGCCGACAATCGCTTCCTCGTCACCTCGATGCATGAATCCGCACTGCATGGCTGGCGGCTGGCCGACTCGCGGCACATGCGCATGACCGGCTATCCCGCGCGTGTGCGATCGATGTCATGGAGTGCGGGCGGAAAATTCCTCGCCACTTCGGGATCGGACAGCGTGATCCTGTGGCCATTTGCCAGCAAAGACGGGCCGATGGGCAAGGAGCCGCTGATGCTGGCGCCGCTTCAGGCCAAGGCGACGGTGGTGGCGTGCAACCCCAGGGAAGAGATTTTCGCGGTGGGCTACAGCGACGGCACTGTTCTGATGGTGCGCATCGAGGACGGCGCAGAGATCCTTGTGCGCAGGAACGCCGGTGAGCCGGTGGCGGCGCTGTCCTGGAATGCGAAAGGATCGCTGCTCGCTTTCGCTGCGGAGGACGGGGATGCTGGACTGCTTGCTTTGTAGTGAGTAAGCAGTCGCCATGCGGTTCCTGACGACTTTCCAGACCTATGATTTCCTCGATACGCTCGTCAGCCTGGCGGCGGCGTTCGTTCTCGGCACCGTCATCGGTGCCGAGCGCCAGTATCGCCTGCGCACGGCGGGACTGCGGACCAATGTGCTGGTTGCGGTGAGTGCTGCGGCTTTCGTCGATCTGGCCATGCAGCTTGCCGATGCCGATGGGGCGGTGCGGGTGATCGCGTATGTGGTGTCCGGGATTGGCTTCCTCGGCGCCGGCGTGATCATGAAGGAAGGCATGAATGTTCGCGGCCTGAATACGGCCGCGACATTATGGGGGTCGGCGGCGGTCGGCTGCTGTGCCGGTGCGGATATGCTGGCGCAGGCTGTGACGCTGACGGCATTCGTGCTGGCGGGTAACACGCTGCTGCGGCCTCTGGTCAATGCTATCAATCGCAGCCCGCTGGACGAGCGCGCGTCGGAAGCGACCTACGAGTTCATGCTCACGGTGGACGCTGCGTCGATGAGCGATCTGCGTGAACTTCTGGTCGAGAAGCTGGGAGCGGCGCAGTATCCGGTGAGCGATGTCAATGTGATCGATCGCGCCGAGGGTGTGGTCGAAATCGTCGCCACGCTCGTCAGCACGGCCGTCGAAGCCAAAGAACTCGATGCCGTCGCGGCCGATCTGGCGCGGCGGCCCGGCGTCAGGCACGCCACATGGGACGTCAGCACGAAGGACTAGTCCTGCTGGATAGGGGGCGTGAACGCGCGTCGCGGTGCATCTTCAGGCAGGTTCCGCTTTTTCTTTCACGATTGGTTGAGTGCGACATCGCGCGCCCTGGCAAATGCAGGAACCATCGTTGCGAGCATCCGTTGGCTCTTTTCAATGGGCGATCAACGGGTGCCGGGATGATTCCGAACGAAAAGCGAGCCAATCGAACCAACTTTATTTTGTCGGCGATCCTGATCGCGGGTGGTTTGACGCTGTCAGGTATTTCGCTGATGCAACTGGCGTCGCGCGGTCAAATCCAGTTCGCGCAAACGACGCAGCCTTCACCGTCGGCCCCGGCCGGTAAAAGTGATAGTCCTGCGGAATCGAAGCCGGGTGGCACGAGGCCCACAACACCCGCGCCCGAGCCGGCGCGGCCCG
>JAGVII010000588.1 GCA_020056155.1 Afipia sp. | reverse complement strand
TGGCAAGAAAACAAAAAAGAGCCCGGCAAGCGCGAGGCGCATCTGATGGCGCTGCCGGCCTACGACCAGTGCATCAAGGCGAGCCATGTGTTCAACCTGCTCGACGCGCGCGGCGTGATCTCGGTCACCGAACGCCAGAGCTACATCCTGCGCGTGCGCGAACTCGCCAAGGCATGCGGCGAAGCGTGGATGCACACCGAAGCGGGAAGGGCGGCGTGACAATTTTCACCCTCCCCTAGAGGGGGAGGGTCGGCGAGCGAAGCGAGCCGGGGTGGGGTGGCGAATGGTCAAACGGACTATCAGCGACTTCAGACGAAATGCAGCAAACAGGCTGCGTATAAGTCCGACACCGGCGGAAGCTATCCTCTGGCGTCATCTTCGGACTCTGGATGTCAAAGGAAGTCACTTCAGACGGCAGGTTGTGATCGGGCCTTACATCACAGACTTCGCGTGTCTATCGGAGCGACTGATTATTGAAGTGGATGGATCGCAGCATGGGACGAATGAAGGCATTCGTCGCGATGATGTCCGAACACGCTGGCTAAATGCTGAAGGTTATCGAGTGTTACGATTCTGGAACAACGACGTGATGAGCAAGAAGCAGGCTGTGCTGGAGATCATTCATCAGGCGATTGCCGCCACCCCACCCCGCCTGCCTCTGGCAGGCGACCCTCCCCCTCAAGGGGAGGGTGAAGTCCTGCGTGGAGAGCACGAATAATGCCTGATCTTCTCCTCGAACTGTTCTCCGAAGAAATTCCCGCGCGCATGCAGGCGAAGGCGGCGGATGACCTGCGCAAGATGGTCACCGACAAGCTGGTCGCCGAAGGCCTCGTCTATGAAGGCGCGAAAGCGTTCGTGACGCCGCGCCGTCTCGCGCTCACCGTGCACGGCATTCCCGCGCGTCAGCCGGACCTGAAGCAGGAGCGCAAGGGCCCGAAGATGGGCGCGCCCGATGCCGCCGTGCAGGGCTTCCTGAAAGCCGCAGGCCTCAAGTCGCTCGACGAAGCGAAGATCCAGCGCGATCCCAAGGGCGATTTCTATATCGCGCTGATCGAGAAGCCGGGCCGTCCCGCCATCGACGTGATCGCGGAAATCATCCCGCTCATTATCCGCACCTTCCCGTGGCCGAAGCAGATGCGCTGGGGCGAACGCTCCGCGCGCAATGGCGCGCTGACATGGGTACGGCCGCTGCATTCGATCGTCGCGACCTTCGGCATCGAGACCGAAGAGCCGGAAATCGTGAAGTTCGACGTCGCCGGCATCGAGGCAGGGCAGACCACGTTCGGCCATCGCTTCATGGCGCCCGCCGCGATCGAGGTGCGCCGCTTCGACGATTATGTGTCGAAGCTGGAAGCCGCCAAGGTCGTGCTCGATCCCGAGCGCCGCAAGGATATCATCCTGACCGAAGCGAAGAACCTCGCCTTCGCGCAGGGGTTTGAACTGGTCGAGGATCAGGTGCTGCTCGACGAGGTCGCGGGCCTGGTCGAATGGCCGGTGGTGCTGATGGGCTCGTTCGACGAGGAATTTCTCTCGATCCCCGGCGAGGTGATCCGCGCCACCATCCGCAACAACCAGAAGTGCTTCGTTCTTTCTCGCCCTAACTCGGGTGAACTCCCTCCCCCCTTGCGGGGGAGGGTTGGGGAGGGGGGTGAGCTACAGGCGCAGTCTTTGGCTGTACCCCCACCCCCGACCCCTCCCCGCAAGGGGGAGGGGAGCAGCAGCGCAACGAGCGGAATGACGCTCGCGCCAAAATTTATCCTGACCGCGAATGTCGAAGCCACCGACGGCGGCAAGGCCATCGTCGCGGGCAACGAGCGCGTCATTCGCGCGCGTCTGTCGGATGCGAAGTTTTTCTATGAGAGCGATCTGAAAAACTGGAAGAGCAAGTCGGCGGACGATCTGCTGAAGAAGTTCGACCAGATCGTGTTCCACGAAAAGCTCGGCACCCAGGCCGAGCGCATCGCGCGCATCACGCGGCTCGCGGTCGAACTCGCGCCGCTGGTGAAGGCCGATCCTGCGAAGGTCGAAGCTGCCGCGAAGCTCGCCAAGGCGGACCTGCTGACGGAAGTGGTCGGCGAATTTCCTGAGTTGCAGGGCCTGATGGGCAAGTACTACGCGCTGGCGCAGGGCGCGGATGCGTCCGTCGCCGCAGCGTCCGAGGATCACTACAAGCCGCAGGGGCCGAACGATCGCGTGCCGACCGATCCTGTCTCGATTGCGGTCGCGCTTGCCGACAAGATCGACACGCTGGTCGGGTTCTGGGCGATTGATGAAAAGCCGACGGGATCGAAAGACCCGTATGCGTTGCGAAGGGCGGCGTTGGGGGTGATTAGGCTGATAACTGAAAACAAGGTCCGATTGGCAATCAATCGCCTCGTATCAATCTCATCTAGTCAGATTATGGATGGCATTGCGGAACGTAATTCAGCCAATCCAAAACAGATGCTGGCTACGAATACACTTCATACGATTCAAGTCGATCTCCTCTCCTTCTTCGCTGACCGCCTGAAAGTGCAGCTTCGCGATCAGGGCGCGCGGCATGATCTGGTCGATGCCGTGTTCGCCGCGGGTGAACTCCCTCCCCCCTTGCGGGGGAGGGTTGGGGAGGGGGGTGAACCACACGCCCAGTCTCCGTCTTTACCCCCACCCCCGACCCCTCCCCGCAAGGGGGAGGGGAGCAGCGTTGTCTCTTCTGCCGGTCAGCAAGACGATCTCCTGATGGTCGTGCGCCGCGTCGAGGCGCTCGGCAAATTCCTCGATACCGACGATGGCAAGAACCTGCTTGCGGGCACCAAGCGCGCGTCGAACATTCTTGCCATCGAGGAGAAGAAGGACAAGCGCAAGTTCGATGGCGCGCCGGATGCGTCGCTCTACAAGCTCGACGAAGAGAAGACGCTCGCCGCTGCCATTGCGCAGGCGAAGACCGAGGCCGGTGCCGCCGTCGCCAACGAAGACTTCGCCTCGGCGATGACGGCGATGGCGAAGCTGCGTCCCGCCGTCGATGCCTTCTTCGACAAGGTGAAGGTCAACGACGACGACAAGGCTGTGCGCGAAAATCGCCTGAAGCTGCTCAATGAAATCCGCGAGGCCACGCGCGCGGTGGCGGATTTCTCGAAGATTCAGGACTAGGCATCGCGGTCCAATTCATCGCGCCGCCCGAGTTATATCCATTGTCATCACCGGGCTTGTCCCGGTGATCTCGATCGATGGGGCACGGCGCACTGTTATCGGGATGCCCGGAACAAGTCCGGGCATGACATCAGGAATTGCTGAAAGCAAAAAAGCCCCGCCCGGCGAATGCCGAAGCGGGGCTATGTTGTTTGGGCGGACTGGCGGGGACAACCATCCGGCCCAAACGAGAAGCACGTGAATTCTCCTCCCGCTCGTCCTCGCGGAAGCGGGGACCCAGTCGATCGAAGAACTGGATTCCCACGTTCGCGGGAATGAGCGGAGAGAGCGTTTCTATTCAGCGATCTAATCGATCACCTGCATGATGCGGCGGGTGCGCGGTTCCACCAGAACCGGCCGCTCGTTGACCACGGTGTAGCGATAGGTGGTCGCGCCGTACTGTTGCGGCACGTCGTAATAGGTCACGCCGCTTTCAGGCAGCACGGTGCCGACGCGCACGGGTGTTTCAACGGTGTAGGACGGCAGGCGCTCTTCGACGATGTACTGGCGGAAACGCGGGCGCTCGTCCTCTGCGATGATGCCGACGCCGGGGCCGGCGAGACCGGTCGTCACTCCTTCCTCGACAATGATGCGCTGCTGGGCATGTGCCGCGAGCGGCATTGCTGTGGCGGTGGCCAGCAGCGCTGCTGCGAGAAGGGGATTACGCATGGGTTTCTCCTTAATCAAAGGAGCCTGATCGCGCGCCGAGCGGCTTCGCTCATGTCGATCACGCTCGGAAATCGGTGAAGGCCGATCAACAGCGGTGACAATGACGGGCGGCGATCATCGTTCCTGCGCGATTGTGATTTCACCGGGGCATTTTCATGGATGTCGCGGCAGCCGGTGGTGCGCAAGTTTCATCCGCGATGGAACTCACCGCTTATCGAAGCCGTTGGCTGTTGCGGCGCGCGGCGGGAGGATACCTTTCGTCCCGATTCGTGTGCCGTTTCATCCTTTCAATGTCGGGGAGACATCAGATGTCCATCAGCGTCGCCAACATTCAGCCCATCGTCGCACTCATCGCCGGTGTGCTTATTCTCGTCATGCCGCGGCTGCTGAATTTCATCGTGGCGATCTACCTGATCCTCGTCGGCATCATCGGGCTGGGGATTATTAAGTAACGGAATATTTCGGATTGTTACGCGCTGGGTAACAAAACATCGCGTTTTGCCGATTTCTGAAACAATCTGTAACGGCTCGTGATCGAAAGCGCCGATACCCCACGGGTGCCGCTTGCGTGAAAGCTGGCAACCGTGGTGTAACGCCGCTGCCGTTTCACTCATGCAGCGTCTGGAAGCCATGGCCAAAGCCTCATCGAAGAAATCCGCCGCGAAGTCCTCTCCGAAATCAGCTTCCCGGCCGAAGCCGGCCGCCAAAGCGAAGCCGGTTTCGGCAAAGCCCGCCGCCAGGCCTGCAAAACCAGCCGCGAAAAAAGCCGCGCCTGCCGCGAAAGCAGCGCAGGCCGGCAAGTGGGTCTACACGTTCGGTGACGGACGCGCCGAGGGCAAGGCCGGCATGAAGGATCTGCTCGGCGGCAAGGGCGCGAACCTCGCCGAGATGGCCAATCTCGGACTGCCGGTGCCTCCCGGCTTCACCATTCCGACGTCGGTCTGCACTTACTTTTACGCCAACGACAAAACCTATCCGAAGGATCTGAAGGCGCAGGTCGAAAAGGCACTCGACACCGTCGGCAGGATCGCGGGGAAGACGTTCGGCGATTCCAGAAACCCGCTGCTGGTGTCGGTCCGCTCCGGCGGCCGCGCCTCCATGCCAGGCATGATGGACACCGTGCTCAACCTCGGCATGAACGACACCACCGTCGAAGCGCTGGCGCAGCTCTCGGGCGACCGCCGTTTCGCCTATGACAGCTATCGCCGCTTCATCACGATGTATTCGGACGTGGTGCTCGGCTTCGAGCATCATCACTTCGAGGACATCCTCGACACCTACAAGGACAGCAAGGGCTATTCGCTCGACACCGAACTGACCGCCGACGACTGGGTCGATCTGGTTGCCAGGTACAAGGACGCGGTGGCGCGCGAGACCGGCAAGGATTTCCCGCAGGACCCGCATGCGCAGTTGTGGGGTGCGATCGGCGCGGTGTTCTCGTCGTGGATGAATGCGCGCGCGGTCACCTACCGCCGCCTGCACGATATCCCCGAGTCATGGGGCACCGCCGTCAACATTCAGTCGATGGTGTTCGGCAACATGGGCGAAACCTCGGCGACCGGCGTTGCCTTCACCCGCAACCCGTCCACCGGCGAAAAGCGGCTCTACGGCGAATTCCTCATCAACGCGCAGGGCGAGGACGTGGTGGCGGGCATCCGCACGCCGCAGGATATCACCGAATACGCGCGCAAGGAATCCGGCTCCGACAAGGCTTCGATGGAAGTCGCGATGCCGGACGCGTTCAAGGAACTGACGCGGATCTACACCCAGCTCGAGAAGCATTACCGTGACATGCAGGACATGGAATTCACGGTGGAGCAGGGCAAGCTGTGGATGCTGCAGACCCGCAACGGCAAGCGCACCGCGAAGGCGGCTCTTCGCATCGCTGTCGACCTCGCCAATGAAGGGGTCATCACGAAGAAGGATGCGATCATGCGGATCGATCCGGCCTCGCTCGATCAGTTGCTGCATCCGACCATCGATCCGGTGGCCAAGCGCGACGTTATCGCCACCGGCCTGCCGGCATCGCCGGGTGCCGCCGCCGGCGAAATCGTGTTCTCGTCGGACGAAGCCGCGAAACTTCAGGCCGACGGACGCAAGGTCATTCTGGTGCGCGTCGAGACGTCGCCGGAAGACATTCACGGCATGCACGCGGCGGAAGGCATTCTTACCACGCGCGGCGGCATGACATCGCACGCCGCCGTCGTCGCGCGCGGCATGGGCAAGCCCTGCGTGTCCGGTTGCGGCACCGTGCGTGTCGATTACGGCCGCGGGCTTATGACCATCGGCAACCGCAGTTTCAAGGCCGGCGACGTCATCACCATCGACAGTTCGCTCGGTCAGGTGCTGGCCGGCCGCATGCCGATGATCGAGCCGGAACTGTCCGGCGACTTCACCACGCTGATGGGCTGGGCCGACCAGGTCCGCAAGCTGAAGGTCCGCACCAATGCGGATACGCCGTCAGATGCGCGCACCGCGCTGAAGTTCGGCACCGAAGGCATCGGCCTGTGCCGCACCGAGCACATGTTCTTCGAGGAAACGCGCATCCGCACCGTGCGCGAAATGATCCTCGCCGAGGACGAAGGCGCGCGCCGCGCGGCGCTGGCCAAGCTGCTGCCGATGCAGCGCGCCGATTTCGTCGACCTGTTCGAGATCATGAAGGGCCTGCCGGTCACCATCCGTCTGCTCGATCCGCCGCTGCACGAGTTCCTGCCGCACTCGCAGAGCGAGATCGAGGAGGTCGCCCGCGCGATGAACACCGACGCCCGCAAGATCGCGGATCGCGCGCGTGAACTGGCCGAGTTCAACCCGATGCTGGGTTTCCGCGGCTGCCGTCTCGCAATCGCCTATCCGGAAATCGCCGAAATGCAGGCCCGCGCCATTTTCGAAGCGGCGGTCGAGGCCGGCAAGCGCACCGGCAAGCCGGTAGGTCTCGAAGTGATGGTGCCGCTGATCGCGACCCGCGCCGAATTCGACATCACCAAGGCGCGCATCGACGCCACCGCGCAGTCGGTGATGAAGGAAACCGGCGTCAAGCTCAGCTATCAGACCGGCACCATGATCGAACTTCCGCGCGCATGTCTGCTCGCGGGCGAAATCGCGAAGACCGCCGAGTTCTTCTCGTTCGGCACCAACGATCTGACGCAAACCACCTACGGCATCAGCCGCGACGACGCCGCGAGCTTCCTCGGCACCTATGTCGCGCGTGGCATCCTCGAGATCGATCCGTTCATCTCGGTCGATCGCGACGGCGTCGGCGAACTGGTTAAGATCGGCGTGCAGCGCGGCCGCAAGACGCGGCCCGGTCTCAAGATGGGCATTTGCGGCGAGCACGGCGGCGATCCCGCGTCGGTCGCATTTTGTCACGAGGCCGGCCTCGATTACGTGTCGTGTTCGCCGTATCGCGTGCCGATCGCGCGCCTTGCTGCTGCACAGGCCGCGCTCGGCAAGACCGTCGCCAGCCAAGCGTAACGCGGAGCCATATCAAGACATCAGATGCCGCCTCCAAAGGGCGGCATTTTTGTAGATGACGGTCGCTCTGAAATCCCAATGTCATGGCCGGACTTGTTCCGGCCATCCCGATTATGGGAGCACGGAGCGCAATCTATCGGGATCACCGGGACAGGCCCGGTGATGACAGAGTGTTGTCGCTATTACGGCTCCACAAATGGAACCGCGTCAATTCGCGCATTCACCATTTCATTGACGCGATGTTTACCACCTTGCTGGAGGCGCTGTTTACCAAGGCCTTCGATGTCATCGCGCGATTTCAATCGGGCGCTTGCGTGTGGCGCACGGGACGCGGCGATTAACTCCGCGGCAACTTTAATTCGATACCAACGAAGTTGATCGAATTGCACTGAATGCGCAGTTCGATTGCGTGTGTATAGCGTTAGTTGCGTGAGCGTATCGATGTCTGTGTTGCGTAACGGGTCGAAGGGCGCGCGGTTCGCGCCCTTCGGCTTTGTTCTCTGTCTTCTGACAGTGAGCCCGACCGAAATCGGCTATCAGGATCTCGCATCG
>JAGVII010000037.1 GCA_020056155.1 Afipia sp. | reverse complement strand
GCTTCCACGGTGGCGCCGCACCAGATCCGCAGGCCCGCGGGCGCATCGCGGTAATGCGCGAAGTCGTAGCCGGCGCCTTCCTTCTCCACCAGAGCGACCAGCTTCTTGGCGAAGTCGGCCTGCGCGTCCGGCGTCAGCGACGTAATGGCGGGATCGACCACCTTCATGCACACCGAGGTGTTGGAACGGATCGCCGGGTCGGCCGCGAGGAAATCCACCCACGGCGTCTTGGCCTTCCAGTCCGCGAGCACCTTGGTGTTAGCGTCGGCGCGCGCCATCAGCCCCTTGAGACCGCCGACGGATTTCGCCCAGTTCAGCGCATCGAGATAGTCCTCGACGCAGAGCATCGACGGCGTGTTGATGGTTTCGCCCTCGAAGATGCCGGCGTTGAGCTTGCCGCCCTTGGTCATGCGGAAGATCTTCGGCAACGGCCACGGCGGCGTGTAGCTCTCGAGCCGTGCGACGGCGCGCGGCGACAGGATCAGCATGCCGTGCGCGGCTTCGCCGCCCAGCGCCTTCTGCCAGGAGAAGGTGACGACATCGAGCTTCGGCCAATCGAGCGGCTGCGCGAACGCGGCGGAGGTCGCGTCGCAGATGGTCAGACCTTCGCGGTCGTCCCGGATCCAGTCGGCGTTCGGAACCCGCACGCCGGAGGTGGTGCCGTTCCAGGTGAAGATAATGTCCGAGTTCTTGTCGGCCTTCGACAGATCGGGAATCTCGCCGTAGCCCGCGTGGAGCTTGACGACATCCTTGAGCTTCAATTCCTTGACGACGTCGCTGACCCAGCCTTCGCCGAAGGATTCCCAGGCAATGGTGGTGACCGGGCGCGGCCCGAGCAGCGACCACAGCGCCATCTCGACGGCGCCGGTGTCGGACGCCGGCACAATGCCGATCTTGTAGTCGGCGGGCACTTCAAGCACTTCGCGCGTCAGATCGATCGCGAGCTTGAGCTTGGCCTTGCCGACCTTCGCGCGGTGCGAACGGCCAAGCGCTGCGTCCTTGAGATTTTGGGGGTTCCAGCCGGGGCGCTTGGCGCAGGGGCCGGACGAAAAATGCGGCACGTTCGGCTTTGAGCCGGGCTTCGCTACAGTCATAGTCTATCCTTCCAGATAGCTGCCTCCCGGTGGGGGGAGGTTTCCCGCCGCCGTGAATATGGGAGGTTCTGGACTTCGTCAAGAAACTTCGCCCGGCCCCGTTCACAAGGCTGGGATGCGGGAGCCTTCCCCCGGTCCCGGTCAGGCCGGCCGGCGCCATTCCTCCAGCGGAATGTTGGGCATCTCGAAACGCTGCGTCGTGCGGGTGTACCAGCCGCCTTCCATGCGCCCGATCAGGTCAAGTTTTTCGGCGTCGACATACTGCCGCGCGGCATCGATCACGGCATGATCCTGCACATGGATCATCAGGATGCGGCCGAGCACCAGGCTGAATCCGCCGAGCGCGACCTCCTGCATGAAGGTGCATTCCATCGACACCGGCGACGCGGCGATCCGCGGCACGGCCACCCGTTCCGACGGCACGAGTTTCAGATCCGCCTCCATCGGCTCCTCGACACCCTTGGGAAAGGCAATCGAGGTGATCCGCATCTGCTGGGCGAGGCTGTAGGGCACGAGATTGACGACGAACTGCTCGTTGGCGCGGATGTTGGCGCGGGTGTCCTTCGGCTCGCCCGGCCCCTTGCTGCCGATGCCGATGCCGACCGTGGCCGGATCGGACCCGAACACGTTGAAGAAGGAGAACGGCGCGGCGTTGACCGCGCCGTTGACGTCCCGCGTGGTGATCCATGCGATCGGCCGCGGCAGGACGGTGGCAAGCAGCAGCTTGTATCGCTCGCCGGGCTTCATGGCTTCAAAATCGAACTGCATCGCTGCACCCTCCGTCCCTGGTGGCGGCGGCAGGCGCGTTCCGGTTGTCACACGGAAGCGCCACGCCACCCTGACTTGCATTTTGCAAGCATGCAGGAGACCAGCGGCGGCGTAAATGCCTTTTAGGAACTCACAACCCTGTCCCGCGTTCGCGAAGCGGGATTCAGGACATGCACGGACGTCAGGTTGAGGTTGTCCTCGGCCCTGGCCGGACGACACGAAAAGCAGGCGCCCTTCCGCTCAGGAATGCGTCAGAGCCCCAGCACCTTCTCCGAGTCCGCGATCCAGCGCCGCACCGAAGCGTAGCCGTCGAGATGAAAGCCGCCTTCGTGAGCCACGCGGGTATAGGCCAGCAGCGCCACGTCCGCGAGCGACAGCGCATCACCGACCAGAAACCGCGTGTCGTGAAGATGGTGCTCCATCCGCGCCAGCGCGGCGTAACCGCGCTTGACCTTCTCCGGATCGAGGTCGCCCTGCGACTTGCCGAGGTAGAACATCTGGGCACGGCACACCGCGATATACGGCTCGTGGCTGTACTGCTCCCAGAACAGCCACTCGTCCATCTTCGCCGCGAGAAACGCCTCGGCGGGGATCAGGTCGGTGCCGCGCGCCAGATAGCGGATGATGGCGTTGGATTGCGCCAGCGTGCGCCCGTCATCGAGTTCGAGCACCGGCACCTGCCCCGCGCCGTTGAGCCTGAGAAACTCCGGCGTGCGGCTTTCGTTTTTCTGCGTATCGATCTCGACCCAGGTGTAGCGGCGCGAGAGCCTGTCGCACACCCATTTCACCTTCAGGCAATTGCCGGATTTCAGGTCACCATAGATCTTCATGACCACACCTTCGCGATGGCCGCCCCTTGTTCGAGGCGGGCAGCACAACAGGCGATGCGGCCCCTGTCAACGACGGGAGCCGCAACAAACAATCGCGCAGGAAAAACTGCGGACGGCGGATCGGTCAGAACCGGTAGCCGAGACCGCCGCGCACCGTGTTGATGCTGGTATCGATGGGGCCGACGAACTTGAGATACTCCCATTCGCCGCGCATGAACAGGCCGCCGGCGAGCATCACATCGACACCGAGACCCGCCGCATAACCGTAGATGAAGCGGTTGCTCTGGCCTTCGGTCTGGCTGACCGCGAAAGGAACGACCGTGTTTGGAGGAGCGATCAGCACCTGCGTGCCCGAAACGGTCGCGCTTTTAAAGACGTCGGCGCGGCCGAGCGAAACTCCGCCGAAAGCATAGGGCAGGAAGCTGCCCCAGGCGTATCCGGCGCGCGCGCGGATCGATCCCATGTCCTTGATCGTGAAACTCGACGAGGCGCTGTAATCCACGAAGTTGGTCGAAGCTCCCGCATCGAAGAAACGCGATATCGTGCCGGAGTCGCCGCCGCCGAAATTACCATGCATATAGCTGGCTTCGATGCCGAGCACGACATCTTCCCACTGCGCGTTGTAGCCCACGAAGCCGCCGGCGCCATTTCCCCGCTGCGATTTCCTGCCCATGACCGGCCACTCGGACACGCGTCCGACGTTTTCGATCGCGGTGTTCACCAGAAGTTTGGCGACCATGTCCTGCGTCGTGCCGGCGAAATTCATATCCGACGAACCGGTTCCGGCCTGCCCGCCGATGTAGAAGCCCTGCCATCGCGGGATGCCGGTCACACCGTCGCGAAAACCTCCGCGCAGGACCGGCAGGTCATCGGGATAATCCGCGGCCTGTGCACCCTGCACAGCACCTGCCATCATCATCGCCAACACAATCCGACGCATCACGAAACTCCGTCATAAACGCTTAACTACGTTCGATGATGCCGCGTTAACCTTAATCAATCGTTCCCGCCCCGCGCTTTGCGCAAAAGAAAGCGGCGAACGGAGCGCAAAAGAAAACGGCGCGGAAAAAATCCGCGCCGTTGAAGTTTGAAAGAAGGAGAACAGCGAAGAAGTCCGTTTAGCCCTTACGCATCAGCGGAGGCGGCGGAAGATAGGCCGGTGTCGGATCAATCGCCCAGCGCACGCCGAACTTGAGATCGTGCGAGGTGAGGTTCTTGAAGTGCATCGGGTTGTTGATGGCGTTGGTGCCGTCGAAGGCGTACATATCGCCGGTGATGCCGTCACCCAGGTCGACGTAGCGATAAGCCAGTTCCATGGTCAGGCTCGGACTGATCTGGTAGGCGAGACCGGCGTGCACGGCCCAGGCGAAATTCCACTTCGTCGCGGTCGGACCGAACGCGAGACTCGCCGCCGGCTGGCCCGTGTCCGTGAAGCTCGAAATGGTGTTGGCAGAACCGCCGATACCCGCGCCGACGAACGGCGTGATGCACCACCAGGTGCCGAGATCGAAGTAGGCGTTGGCCAAAACCAGCCACTCGGACTTGCTGCCGGTGTAGGTGTTGGTGCT
>JAGVII010000097.1 GCA_020056155.1 Afipia sp. | reverse complement strand
TTCCGCAATCTGATTGACGTTGATTGCCCCGCGTCGGCCGATTTCACGCTGATATGACGCATCAACCAAGAGCTTTTCAGTTTCAATCCACTCCAGAAACGGAGCAGGTCCGGGCAGAAACTCTGATTGCGGTGTGACGAAACGATTCGTACTAAGAGGCTTGAACATCATGTCCTCCGCTGTTGAGGAATCGCCCCCGCTTCAACAGACTGCCGCAATGTGCCATTTCAATATGAACGGCGAGAGCTATACACAGATAAGAATCTTGTGTTTCCCCTCACACCGCCAACTTCTCGATACAAAGCGCAAGATCATCGCGGATGAGTCTTGGAAAGCCGACCGGGTCACTGATGCAATCGCAATCAAGACCGATCCTTGGCAGCGGATGGAAACAGCATGCGTTGCGCATGTCACAGGCTTGCTCGATTGGCGGCGCGCGAACCAGGTCTTGTTCGTGATGCCTCCCTGGCATTATCCGGAAAGCATCAAGGCAAGGGTCATTTCCCTGCGCGATGAATACGAAAGGATTTTCGCCGATCTAATCGAAGATCTCCCCCTGCGCCCCAAGATCGACAAGCGCTACCTGCGCCTCACTTTGATCGGGGCCCTTTCATGGTCGTTGTTCTGGTACAAAAGGATCGCGATAAGCCGGCATCCATCGCAAAGCAAATTCTTGTTATGCTCCGAACCGGCGTTGATAAGATGAGTTGAATTCGATGAGTCCTATCGTATCAGGTAGGCCGTGATGCGGTCACACTAGTCATTCAACATTGACACCGTTTGCGCAGAAGGCACGCACACCAATGTCGCTTCCAGCGTATCGAGAATGTTCTCGATCGTATAGCGCTTGTCCCACAGTCTGTTTTTCTTGGAGCGCAGCTTTTCGAGTGCCTCTTCTCGCGCCGAAAGGATGGCGTTCGCGTAAATCGCAAACACTGTCAGACGCTGTTCGACAAGTTCTGCCGGCAAAGGGATCATTCGTTTCAGATGGGCAAAGCAAGTCACATAACCGGCATTCCATTTGTTGTTAAGAGCTGCCCGCAAAGTCTCCCGATCTGATGCCTGAAGATTGGATGTGAAGCGGATGTAACCGCGCCACCGAGGATCATCAGCGAGTTCCACAACAGGTATAACAAGGATCAGCACCACTTCGCGAATGTTGGTGGGCCCTCCCCGAGCCTCCATTGCCTGAAGCATATTTTGACGGCGCTCTTCGAGCACCTCCGCGCCATCGACAATAAGCTGGCGGATCAATTCCTCTTTCGATCCAAAGTGATAGTGCAGAGCGGCGTTATTTCGCTGTCCCGCAGCGGCGACAATCTGCTGAACCGTCACGCCCTCCACCCCATGCCGCGCAAACAGCATCTGTGCGGCTTCTTTGATCTGATTTTTCGTTTGCAAGGACGGCGCGCGGGAAACCGCGCGAGGCTTACTTGACATGGGAAAAGCTCTCATTCAAATTAAGCGAAATCGCTTAATAAGGAAATCGGGAGGATCGGAGATGCATATTCTTGTTGTTGGCGGTGGCATTGGCGGACTGACAGCGGCAATAGCATTGCGGCATCACGGTATAGACGTGACGGTTTTGGAGCAAGCCGAGGTCATGACGGAAATCGGCGCCGGCATTCAGATCGCCAGCAACGCCGCCATCGTCCTTCGAGAGATCGGAGTCGAAACCGCGATCCAAAACGCGGGCGTTAAGCCCCTGTCTTACGACTATCGTGACCTGCGCACCGGCAAGATGCTCTATCAGGCGCCATTGGGCGACGAAGCTGCGGCCCGCTATGGCGCTCCCATGTACAACATTCATCGCGCCGACCTCGTTCAAATCCTTTACGACGCGCTGCCGCGCGAAGTCGTGAGGTTTGGCGCGCGGTGCGTTAGCGTTTCGCAGTCGGCGGACAAAGTCGAGGTTCGCCTTCAGTCCGGTGAGATTTTGCATGCTGACGCTCTCGTCGGCTGTGACGGCATTCATTCGGTTGTGCGTCAGCAATTGCGCGGCCATGAAGATAAGCATTTTGCCAACATTCTGATGTGGCGGTCGCTCATTCCGGCCGCCGATCTCGATGGCCTCGGCCTCGAAGAGCGGGGCAATTACTGGTTCGGCCCCGGCCGGACGCTCATCACCTACTGGGTGCGGCCGAAGAATCTCTACAGCATTCTCGCGTCGGTGCCCGCGAACGAAGTGCACCGCGAGTCCTGGGCCGAGGATGGCGATATCAGCGAGATGCTGAAGTCGTTTGAAGATGCCGAGCCGCGTGCGCGCGCGATGCTGGAAAAATGCAAATCGGCCTTCATCACCGGCATGTATTACCGCGATCCAATCGATAACTGGACATCGGGGCGCATCACTCTGCTGGGAGACGCAGCTCACCCGATGGTGCCATTCCTCGCAGCTGGCGCAGGCCAGAGCATTGAAGATGCGTGGACCCTCGCCCGTGTCCTGTCACGTAAGCAAGATGACGTACCGGGCGCGCTTCTCGAATACCAGCGCCGCCGGTTGCCTCGTACAACCCGGATTCAGGCTGGCGCAAGAGCCGTCGTGAAGCTGATGCATGAAACCGAGCACCAGCGCGTGCTCAACCGGAACGGCCGCTGGAAAGGCATGGCGCGCATCGACCCGATGGCCGAGACCAGTTGGGGCCTGGCGTGGGATTACGATGTTGTGAAATCCGTGGAGGGTCCCCCCGGAGAAGTGCTCAACGTCACCGGCCTGTGTGAGGGAAAGCAACTACAGCGCCCGGAGAGCCAGCGTGCCTTTAACATGTGGAAATACGCATTTCAGCCGGAGGACGTGGCACGAGGGCATGACGGTCTCCGCGAGGCTTATGAGCGCTTTCTAACCACGAACTTTCCTCCCCCCGACAGTATCGAGACCGAAGAACTTGAACTCGGTGACGTCAAGGCGTGGCGCGTCTCGGGACAGGGATCAAAGGGCGGCAATGTCGTGCTGCATTTCCACGGTGGCGGCTATCTGATCGGTTCGGCCAAGGGCGCCATTGAATATGCTGCCCGACTTGCAAATGCCGTTGATGGGTCCTGCTACGCGGTCGAATACCGTTTGGCTCCAGAACATCCCTATCCTGCGGCGATCGACGATGCCGTCTGTGCCTACCGTGCGCTGATTGCACAAGGGGTTCCCTCATCATCTATTCTCCTGTCAGGAGAATCTTCAGGGGGCGGGTTGGCAATTGCATTGGCTCTCGCTCTCAAGACCGCAGGCGATCCGCTGCCAGCCGGTATTCTTTCCGTTGCGCCTTTCGCCGATTTGACCCTGTCCGGAGAAAGCGTTCGTGCGTTCAACGGAAATGATCCAGCGGCAAACAAGGACCTGCTCACCTTCATGGGGGCATCTTACTTCCAGGGGCATGAGCCAACCGATCCGCTCGTATCACCACTGTTCGGCGATCTTAGGGGCCTGCCCCCCCTGTTCCTTACTGCAAGTCAGGGGGAAGTCCTGCTCGACGATACAATGCGGATGGCCGAGCGCGCCAAACGCGCCGGCGTCGATGTCACGCTTCGTCTCGTCGAAGACTCCGTCCACGTCTACACGATCTTTCCGTTCCTGCCGGAAACGCAAGCGACAATGGACGAGGTGGCGATATGGGCCAGACGGCACTTGCAGCGTAATCGCCAGCACGGCCAAGCCGCAGAATAATTTCGAGCGAACACGACCAGCGGGACAACAAGACGGCAACTATGTCGCGAAGATCTTGGTCATAAAATATCCAGGGAGGACAAGATGAGAATGTTTCTGAGCGCTGCCCTTGCGGCAGCAACGCTTTGCGCAAGCCAAGGCAACACCTATGCGCAAAACACTGCAATCACTGACGGCGTGGTCAAGATCGGCGTTCTAACCGACATGACGGGTGTGTTCTCTGATCTTGCTGGTCAGGGGGCCGTCACAGCAGCACAGATGGCGATCGACGACTTTGTCGCCAATAACAAGCCGCCATTCAAGGTCGAGCTTTTGTCAGCCGATCATCAGAACAAGCCCGATATCGGCTCAGGAATTGCCCGGCAGTGGTATGACACCAACGGTGTCGACCTTATAACCGATACGATCAATTCCGGCGTTGCACTCGCCGTTTCTGGCGTTGCAGAATCGAAGAACAAGATGCTCATCGTGACAGGATCAGGTTCTACGCGCCTGACCAACGAGCAGTGTTCGCCCAACACGATCAGCTATACGTGGGATACTTATTCCTATGCCAACGGACAGGCCCGCATCGTCAAGAATCTTGGGCTCGATACCTGGTATTTCGTTGCCGTCGACTATGCGCTCGGAAAATCCCTTGTCACTGAAGCATCGGGAGCGATCACACGATCGGGTGGCAAGATCTTGGGCACCGTGAATCATCCCATCAGCACGACCGACTTTTCCTCGTTCCTGCTTCAGGCACAGAGTTCGAAGGCCAAGGTGATCGGACTGGCGAATGCAGGCGCGGACCTGCTCAACTCCATCAAGGCTGCGAAAGATTTCAATATCAGTCCCAGCCAGACGATTGTGCCGCTCGTCGGCACCATTACTGAAGTGAACGCGCTCGGTGCCGCCGCCGCACAGGGGATGATCCTTGTTGAACCCTTCTACTGGGACCTGGATGACCGGTCTCGTCAGTGGAGCAAACGTTTCCTCGACAAATTCGGAAAGATGCCGAATTTCGTGCAAGCAGGAGCCTATTCCGCAGTGACCAGCTATCTGCAGGCCGTCCAATCCGTTGGCAGCGACGAAGCGGGCGCGGTTATGAAAAAGCTCAAGTCAATGCCGCTAGACGACATGTTTGCCCGCAACGGAAAAATTCGGGCAGACGGGCGGATGGTACATGATCTCTATCTGGTTCAGGTCAAAGCCCCCGACAAGATGAAGGGCAAATGGGACTACTACGACGTGAAAGAAACCATCCCGGGCAATGAAGCTTTTCAGTCGCTCGAAACCTCTAGATGCAAACTCGTCGGAAAATGATCTGCGTTATTTCCGGGGCGACTGCGCGCGGACCACGCAGTGGTTTTATTCTCCGGTCTCCAGCGCGAGTCCCCAGAAAACGGGAATTCTTCAATGGTTGAGTGGAGACTGGCCCCCGATTTCGGAAGATAGTGGTTCGAATCCGGTCTCTGTGGAGACTCCGCATGCATGAAAGGCCCGCTATTGGCGGGCCTTTCTCACGCTCAGGAAAGAGATTCTCCAAAATCCGGACTGGCTGGCTGGGGCGGGAGGATTCGAACCTCCGCATGGGGGAATCAAAATCCCCTGCCTTACCACTTGGCGACGCCCCAATAGCGCTGAACGGTTTGCGGCGAGGCCGGCCTGAGCCGTTTCGCGCCGTTCGTGTCGGAAGGTGGGCGGGCGGATTTTCCTTGCAAGGAGATCATGCGCCGCACCGATTCACCGTGGCAGCGCAGGTCTTAGAGCATTTTCCGCCAAAGTGGAAACCCGGTTTTCCGCGGCAAAATACGGCGAGAAAAGGAAAATTCGCGCCGATTCCGGTGACCGGCCCCATCCGTTCGCGCGGCAACGCCGGGAAACCGCAGCCCGTTCATGGCAGACTTGCCGCGTTCCGGCGGTAACCGGGCCGCACCGCATAGCTGAAATCCGCGCGCATCGCAGTTGAGGGCCAGCCTTTTTCGTGGGAAGACAAAGGGGCGTCAGGCGGACCCGACAAGAACCGCGAGTGCGAGGAAAAGAGACCGCCAAACAACGACTTATGTGAGCAAGACCTGCGCACTCATCCGCCTTGGCCACGGCCACCGCGGAACGGGTGGAGGCCAGCCGAACAGCGAGACCATGCCATGACTTACCGCGCGCCGATCAACGACATGCTGCTTTCCCTCAATCACGGCGCCGGCCTTCTGGCCGCCGTGGAAGCCGGACATTATAATGGCTACGATCCGGAGTTCTCCGCCGCGGTGATCGAGGAAGCGGGCAAGTTCGCCACCGATGTGCTCGAGCCGCTGAATCAGACCGGCGACCGCGAAGGCATCAAGCTCACCGACAACGGCGTCGTCACCGCGACCGGCTGGCCCGATGCCTACAAGCGCTGGTGCGAAGGCGGCTGGAACGCGGTGTCCGGCTCGGAGGAATTCGGCGGACAGGGCCTGCCGCTCGCGGTGCATTCCGCGGTCAATGAAATCTGGAGCGCGTCCAACCTCGCCTTCGGTCTCTGCCCGCTGCTGACGCTGAGCGCGATTGACGCGCTCGATGCCCACGGCAGCGACGAGCTGAAGAAGATCTATCTCGACAAGCTCATTTCCGGCGAATGGCCCGGCACCATGCAGCTCACCGAGCCGCAGGCCGGCACCGATGTCGGCGCGCTGCGTACGCGGGCGGAAAAGCAGGCCGACGGCAGCTATCGCCTGTTCGGCTCGAAGATCTTCATCACCTATGGCGACCACGACATGAGCGACAACATCGTTCATTTCATTCTGGCGCGCCTGCCCGGCTCGCCCCCCGGCAGCAAGGGCATCACGCTGTTTCTGGCGCCGAAATATCTCGTCAACGCCGACGGCTCGCTCGGGGAACGCAACGACATTTACGCCAGCGGCGTCGAGCACAAGCTCGGCATTCACGCCTCTCCCACCTGCACCATGACCATGGGCGACAAGGGCGGCGCCGTGGCCTGGCTCGTCGGCAAGGAGAACGGCGGCATGGCCGCGATGTTCACCATGATGAATCAGGCGCGCCTCGGCGTCGGCCTGCAGGGCGTCGGCATCGCCGACCGCGCCTATCAGCGCGCGCTGGCCTACGCGCAGGAACGCAGGCAGGGCAAGTCGCTCGGCAGCAAGAGCGACGGCTCCGATCCGATCATCATGTATCCCGACGTCAAGCGGAACCTGATGCTGATGCGCGGCATGACGGCGGCGGCCCGCACCATCTGCTACGCGACCGCAGTGGCCATCGACGTGTCGCACCGCGCCACCGATCCGAAGGTGAAGGCGAAAGCCGCGGCGCGCGGCGCATTGCTGACGCCGATGGCGAAGGCGTTCTCCACCGACATCGGCAACGAGGTCGCCGCTATCGGCGTGCAGGTGCACGGCGGCATGGGCTTCATGGAGGAAACCGGCGCCGCGCAATACGTTCGCGACGCGCGCATTCTCACCATCTATGAAGGCACCAACGGCGTTCAGGCCAACGACCTGCTGATGCGCAAGCTCGGCATGTCCGGCGGCGAAGCGGTGTGGGATTTGCTCGGCGAACTGACCGCGATCGTCAAGAAGGTCGAAGCCTCCAACGATCCGGCCTTCGGCACCACCGGCGAAAAATTGCGCGATGCGGTTGCATCAGTGGAGCGCACCAGCAAGTGGCTGCTGGAAAAGATCGCAAGCTCGCCCGCGGAAGCACTAGCGGGCGCAACGCCTTATCTGCGCATGTTCTCGACCACGCTCGGCGGCTGCATGCTGGCGAACGAAGCGCTGGCCGCGCGTACCGATGAGGCGCTGCAGAACGATGCCCAGCGTTATGTCACGCTGGCGCGGTTCTTCGCGGAGAACGTCACCGTGCAGTCCGGCGCGCTGGAACGCACCGTGATGGACAGCGCCACGGCCGTCACCGGCGCGGACGTCGTGCTGGTGGCGTGATCCGGGCTATCGGCCTGACGTCAAGAAAGCAGGGCCGCGCAGCAGCAAATCTTCTGCCTGCGCGACCATTGCGTTCAGGATATCCGCGGCTGGTTGCTGCGCATGAATGAGATCGACGGCCTCCCCGGCGATGACGGCCGTGACGCTCACATCCCCGGCGTCACGCGCTGCCGCATAATTCGCTTTCTGCTGCTCCAGATCGCGCTGTAGTCCCTCGCTGTCGGATTCCCAGCGGCGCGAAAAATCGTTGACCAGCGTCCGGATGTTCCAGGGTGAGGGCCAATCGTATCCGCGTATGGTGTCGAAGACCTTGCCTCGCGATGTCCTGTCGCCTGAAGCAGAGACCACCGCCCCCTTGACGTTCGGATGGGCCAGAGCTTCGTCGGCCGCCAGAAATGCCGTGCCGCACAGCACGCCCGACGCCCCGAGCATCAACGCCGCGGCGAGTCCACGGCCATCCGCGATTCCTCCCGCAGCAACCACGGGCACGTTGCCGACCGCATCCACCACCGCCGGAACCAAAGGCAGGGTCGACCGCGCGCTGCCGTGGCCCCCGGCTTCCGTTCCCTGTGCAACGATAATGTCCGCACCTTCCTCGACCGCGATGCGTGCCTGCTCGACCGACTGTATCTGCGCGATCAGCGGAAGATCAGCCTGCTTGACCGGCGCAACGAAACGCCCGAGTTGCCCGAACGACAAAAAAATCGCTTTCGGTCTCTGCGCGATCACAATGTCCAGCAGTCCGGGATTCCGCTCAAGCGCCCATGTAATAAACCCGACGCCAACCTGAATGTTGCCGGCCTCCTTGATTTCCTTCCTGACCCAGTCGCTGTCGCAGTAGCCGCCGCCGATCATGCCGAGCCCTCCAGCGCTGGTGACAGCAGCGGCGAGCCTGCCGCCGCTCACCATGCCCATCGGGGCCAGCAGGACGGGCGCGGAAATCCCGAGTTTCTTCGTCAGTTCCGTCTCGATGGCCATGTAACGTCCCCCTCGCGCATGGTCTTGATTTTCTTGCGGCACCGCCCCGGTGCCTGCTGTTTATGAATCGCGAAGGTCGAAATGAAAGACTTTCGAGATGATCTGCCAGTGCCCATCGAGATGGACAAAGGTCAGAATATCCTTGAAGCGCTTCGGGCCGATGGCGCATTCGGCGTGAACGAGCGCCGTGACGGGCCCGGCGAACTCGATTGAGACGATCTTGTCCGCGCGCGGCTCGTTGCTGCTCGCAGGCGACGGTCGCTTGTCCACAATCGGGAAATACTGCGCCATGGTCAGGTGCGTCAGCGTGCCTTCCGTTGCGCAGGCATAGAGCGCCTGAGGATGAAACACCTGTCCCAGCAGAGAGGTATCGCTGCGATAGAGGCCGTCGAAATATTTCGACATCGCGGCGGCCACTTCGGCAAAACGCTGATCCATCGATTCTCCTTGAATTTCTGCACGAAACATTGATGTAACGGCAACCCGGCTGATGCCTACCCCAGCGGCTTCAATCCTGCCTCGATTTCCCTGCGGCGCGGCTCGAGGAACGGCGGCAGCGCCAGTTTCTCGCCGAGCTTTTCCATCGGCTCGTCGGTGGCGAAGCCGGGCCCGTCGGTTGCGATCTCGAACAGGATACCGTTGGGCTCGCGGAAATACAGGCTGCGGAAATAGAAGCGGTCGATCTCGCCGCTGGAGTGAACGCCGAACTCCGACAGCCGCGCCGTCCAGGCGTGATACTGCTCTTCATCCGGCGTGCGGAACGCAACGTGATGCACCCCGCCCGCGCCCTGACGCGACGCCGGCAGATCTTTCTGCTCAAGCACATGCAGTTCCGCCGCAGGCCCGCCCTCGCCCATCGAGAACACCGCGATGCGATGTTCGCCGTCGGGCGAGGCGTAATCGCGCACGCGTTTCATATTCATGACGTCGGTCAGCACGCGCGCGGTGCGCGCGAGATCCGGCACGTTCAGCACGATCGGGCCGAGACCGCGGATCTGATGCTCCGCCGGGACCGGACTTTTCTCCCACGGATGCGCCTCGCCGCGGCCGCCGTCATCGACCAGCACCAGCCGCTGTCCTTCGGGGTCCTCGAACGGCAGCGTCAGGCGGCCATCGACCTCGGTGACCTTGCCGACATGCGCGCCGAGCTGGATCAGCCGGTCCTGCCAGAAGCCCAGCGTCTTTTCGCCGTTCACCCGCAACCCGGTGCGCGACACGCTGCGGGTGCCGCGATGTTCCCGCGCCGCCGGCCAGTCGAAGAAGGTCAGGTCGGTGCCCGGGTTGGCCTTCCCGTCCGCATAAAACAGGTGATAGGCGCTGACATCGTCCTGATTGACGGTCTTCTTGACCAGCCGCATGCCCAGCACGCCGGTATAAAACGCCACATTGCCCTTGGCGTGCGCCGAAATCGCCGTCAGATGATGGATGCCGGTCAGTTGCATGGCAGCGTCCCTTTGCGAAATCGGGCCGGAAATCGGCTGGCCCAAGATTGCCGTTCTGGCCATGATGTAGGATGAACCTGCTGGCAGCGCCAGCCATCTCCATGCTGCAGCGCCTTCACAATTTCCGGGGAACGACCATGACCGACCACGTAATTATCGCCGACGAAGATAACGCGCGCATCATCACCATGCGACGGCCCGACAAAAAGAACGCGCTGACTCAGGACATGTACATCGCGATGGCCGACGCGATCAATTCCGCGCAGTCCGATCCGGACATCCGCAGCATCGTGATCTCCGGCGGCTCCGGCGTGTTCACCGCGGGCAACGACCTGGAGGATTTCGCCAAGGCCAATACCGCGAACGACGACAGTTCGCGCCCGATGGCCGCGACGCAATTTCTCAGGGCCCTCGCCGACAACGAGAAGCCGCTGATCGGCGCGGTCGACGGCATCGCCGTCGGCGTCGGCACCACGATGCTGTTTCACTGCGACTACGTTGTCGCTGGTTCCACCGCGACATTCTCGACGCCGTTCATCCATCTCGGTCTGGTGCCGGAGGCTGCCTCCAGCCTGCTCGCGCCGCGCGTGATGGGACATCAGCGCGCCTTCTCAATGCTGGTGATGGGCCGCACCGTCACCGCCGAGGAAGCCCGCGAGGCGGGGTTCGTCAACGCGGTGGTCGCTCCCGGACATACTGAGGCCGAGGCCCGCAAGATCGCGCGCGAAATCGGAGGATTGCCGAAGGACGCCGTGGCGCTGACCCGCAAGCTGCTCAAGCCGGCACGGGAAGATGTGCAGCGCAGGATGGACGAGGAATCGCGTCATTTCGGCGAACGGCTGAAATCCGACGAGGCGCGCAACGCTTTCAGCGCCTTTTTCGCACGCAAGAAGAAGGCCTGAGCGCGATTTATCGGCCGCCGGCATCCTCAGCTAATATCGAAGTCAAGGCGCAGATGCCCGGGACAAGCCCGGGCATGACGCGTTAATATAGGCCACTTGCGAGGAATCCCTTCGGCACCAGAAGAAAGACAACGGTCCATGCCGACACT
>JAGVII010000454.1 GCA_020056155.1 Afipia sp. | reverse complement strand
CGCAATCAGCGTGCAGGGCATCCGCGAAAGCCGGAACGGTGCCGACGCGGGTGCCGCGGCGTCATGGATCTTCAGCAACACGGCACGGCTTTATGCGAACTACGACGGCAGGTTCCGCGACGGATACCAGTCGCACCAGGGTACGTTGGGCGTTGAATTGAAGTGGTGAGTTGCTGAGCGCCGCAGTCCGGCGCAAGACATCCCCGGTATCCGTCATTGCGAGCGAAAGCGAGGCATCCGGAAGCCAACGGCCGGATTGCTTGGTCGCAAATGCTTATCGCAATGACGTCCGACGGACCTATTGGGCCGCAACAGCCGGTTCGTGCTCGCGCAGTGCGCGGCGGCGCCAGATCGATCCCGCTGTCAGCACCACGATCACGCCGAGCAATGCGAGGGTGATCTCGCCGATCTCGCCATCGAACTTGAGATGCCTGGCGAAGCCGAACATCGTCGAGGCGGTATCAAGGTCGAGCGCGATGTGACCGTTAAGAACGCTGTGCAGCAAGGGCGAAACGGCGGGGTCGGTGGCAATCACCTCGCCAGCGATCCAGCCGAGCAACGCCGCGCCCAGCCAGATCAAGGCCGGCACGCGATCGAGCAGCGCCATGATCAGCGCAGCGCCGGCCACGATCATCGGAATGCTGATCGCAAGGCCCAGCACCATCAGCACGATGCTGCCGTTGGCGGCGGCCGCGACCGCGATGACATTGTCGAGGCTCATGATGATGTCGGCAATGGCCACAATGCGCACCGCAGCCCACAGGTGGGCCGCGGCCTGAACGCCGTCCTCGTCTTCCTTCTCAGGCACGAGGAGTTTCGCCGCGATGACGATCAGCGCCAGCCCGCCGATCAGCTTCAGGAACGGGACCGTCATCAGCGTCACGACGATGAAGGTGAAGATGATGCGCAGGAAAACCGCGACACCCGCACCCAGCACCATGCCCCAGACCCGCTGCCTGGGTTGCAGCCCGCGGCACGCCAGTGCAATCACCAGCGCGTTGTCACCGGACAACAGCACGTTGATCCAGATGATCTTGGTCAGGGCAACCCAGAAATGTGGTTGCTGAATCTCGCTCTCGAACTGAGTGATGAGACCGCCGATGGAGGCGGGATCGAAGATCTGCGCAATCCAGTTCACGTCAAAGGCCCCCGGCCAATTCAGCGGCGGCTGTTACTCAGCCGACGATTTCATTTCCCGCAAAGAACTGCGCGATCTCGATCGCCGCGGTCTCGGCAGCGTCCGAACCATGCACCGAGTTCTCGCCGATCGACTTGGCGTGCGCCTTGCGGATGGTGCCCTCAGCCGCCTTCGACGGATCGGTTGCGCCCATCACGTCGCGATACTTCAGGATGGCGCCCTCGCCTTCGAGAACCTGAACAACCACCGGGCCGGAAATCATGAAATCGACCAGTTCGCCGAAGAACGGACGTGCCTTGTGCACGGCGTAAAACGTCTCGGCCTGGGCGCGGGTCATAAGGATGCGCTTTTGCGCAACGATCCGCAGTCCGGCTTTCTCGATGATGGCATTGACGGCGCCGGTCAGATTGCGCGCGGTCGCGTCCGGCTTGATGATCGAAAAGGTGCGCTCAATCGCCATGATAACTTGTCCTTGGAAAGCAGGTCTGTTGGAAGGGTTGCCGCGCTTATAACGGCGCGGTGATGCAACGGCAAGCTGGCATACCAGAGCCCGTCCGGGATGGACGACATCGCCCTCCCGATAACCCCGCCGCGCGCTCCTGCCAAGCCCTGCTTCGATTTAATCGAACCCATGCCAAGGGTTACATCGACTAAGGCTTACCTGGACCTTCACCAATATGAACGCTGACTGACCCGGCCGTCGCGGTCGGGTTCAGGATCGCGGGCTTACCTTGTGAGCAGCGAGGCTGCGCGAATCCCGCGCCCCTCGCAGCAAACTCAAGGAGATGACCATGTTGCGCAAACTCGTTCTTGCATGCGCCGCGAGCGTGGCGCTAGGCGCGGCTGCGTTCACCCCGTCCACCGCGTCCGCGCATGGCTGGCACAACGGCCACGGCGGCTGGCACGGCGGCGGCTTCCACCGCAACTGGGCCGGACCTCGCTTCGCCGGCCGCCCCCTCTATTTCGGCACAGGATATGGCGGCTGTTATGTGCGCCGTGTGGTTCCGACCCCGTGGGGTTATCGGGAGCGGCTGGTGAACCGCTGCTACTGATCAGCGCCGGCCGCCAAAGCGGCCGGTCCTTTTTGTCGCACCCGGCCCTCCACGGCGCATCGAACCATCCGCAAGTACGCAACGACAGACATGCAGGGACACATCAACGGCGCACCGCGCCAAACCGAAGGAGACTTGTCATGTTGCGCAAACTCGTTCTTGGACTGGCTGCTGTCGCTGCTCTGTCCACCGCCGCCCTGCTTCCCACGGCTGCTTCCGCCAAGGGCAAGGGCTGGCATCATCACCATCATCACGGTCACCATCATGGCCACTGGGGTGGCGGGTACCGCTTCTTCGCCGGCGGTTATGGCCCTGGCTACGGCGGTTGCTATGTGAAGCGCCTGGTCCGGACCCCGTATGGCCTGCGCTATCGTGTGGTGAACGTCTGCTACTAAGCGGATCGCATCCACTCCTCCCAAAACTTTAGCCCCCGGCAGATGACACTGTTCGGGGGCTTTCTTCATCTCGATCGAGAGTTCCCGGTTCCCGATTTATAAATTTTTACGGATTTCAAACCATGCGCGAAGAAGGCGCGAACCTGGACAGCCGCAGCCGCGTTGTCTCGTGGTATTGAATAGAAGTTGAAACGAATTGGAATAGATCATGGCGACTCGATTGAACGCTGCTGATGTCCATCTCGATCACATCCACTGCGAGGCCGTCTGGCAGGGCATCGGCGAAAAGCTGCGCGATGTACTCAACCGCGAGTCGCCGGATATGTCGCAGCGCCTGCGCGCGCTGATCGCTCGGCTGCCGGAACTCGACGGGGAAAAGGCCCCCTCGCTGGTGCCGGAGATGGAAGCGCGCTAGCGCATCTTCCTCAAACAACCGGATCGCACGCCAAAAGCGGCGCGATCCGTCACAAATCGACCTGACAAAGCTGTTGCGTTCGGCGGCCTGTTTCGTAAAAGCCCGCCATGCTTTCCATCAATGACATCTCGATCCGGATCGCCGGACGCCTTCTGATCGACCAGAGCACGGTGCAGATCGTGCCAGGTGCGCGCGTCGGCTTCGTCGGCCGCAACGGCGTCGGCAAATCGACGCTGTTTCACGCCATTCGGGGTGAATTGCCGACCGAAACCGGCTCGATTTCGATTCCGCCGCGCTGGCGCGTCGGCAGCCTTGCGCAGGAAGCCCCCGACGGCCCGGAAAGCTTGATCGACGTCGTACTCAAGGCGGATCTGGAGCGCGCCGCGCTGCTCCATGAAGCGGAAACCGCCCACGATCCGCATCGCATCGCCGATATCCAGACCCGGCTCGTGGACATCGATGCGCATTCCGCCCCCGCCCGCGCGGCAGCTATTCTCTCCGGTTTAGGCTTCTCCACCGCCGATCAGGCGCGCTCCTGCTCGGAATTTTCCGGCGGCTGGCGCATGCGCGTGGCGCTGGCGGCGACGCTGTTCGCCGCGCCCGATCTGCTGCTGCTCGACGAGCCGACCAACTACCTCGATCTCGAAGGCACGCTGTGGCTCGAGGATCATCTTGCGAATTATCCGCGCACCGTGATCGTCATCAGCCACGACCGCGACCTGCTCGACACATCCGTCGACCAAATCCTGCATCTCGATCGCGGCAAGCTCACGCTCTACAAGGGCACCTATTCGTCGTTCGAGGAACAGCGCGCCACGCGCGAGATGCTTGACGCCAAGCATGCCAAGAAGCAGATGGACGAGCGCAAGCGGTTGCAGGCGTTCGTCGATCGCTTCAAGGCTAAGGCCTCAAAGGCCAAGCAGGCGCAGTCGCGCGTCAAGATGCTGGAACGCATGAAGCCGGTGACGGCTCTGGTGACACAGGACGTCCGCGAAATCACGTTTCCGGTGCCCGACAAAATCCTGTCGCCGCCGATCATCGCAGTGGACGGCGTATCGGTCGGATACGATCCGGCAAAGCCGGTGCTCAACAACGTCACGCTGCGCATCGACAACGACGATCGCATCGCGTTGCTCGGCTCCAACGGCAACGGGAAATCGACGCTGGTAAAACTGATCGCCGGCAAGCTGGCGCCGTTTTCCGGCAAGGTGGTGCGCGCCGACAAGCTGTCGGTCGGCTACTTCGCGCAGCACCAGACCGACGAACTCGATCTCGACGGCTCGGCTTACGATCACCTGCGCAGGCTGATGCCGCACGAAACGGAAACCAAGGTGCGCGCCCGCACCGGCGCCATCGGCTTCTCCGGCAAGGCTGGGGACACGAAGGTCAGTTCGCTGTCCGGCGGCGAGAAGGCGCGGCTTCTGCTCGGGCTGGCGACGTTCTACGGCCCGAACATGATCATCCTCGACGAGCCGACCAACCATCTGGATATCGACAGCCGCGCGGCGCTCGCCGAAGCGATCAACGATTTTCCCGGTGCGATCATCATGGTCTCGCATGACCGCTACCTGATCGAGGCCTGCGCCGATCAACTATGGGTCGTGGCGGACCGCGCCGTGACGCCTTATGACGGCGATCTCGACGATTACCGCCGCTCGGTACTGACCGCACGTGGCATGCGCGCCTCAAGCCGCGACCGCGCCGGCAATGAGCGCGGCAACGGCAAGCCGGCGCGCGCGAAGTCCGAAAAGCGCGTCCCGCTCAAGCAGAAGATTTCAAACGCTGAAAGCGAGATCGCGCGGATCACCGGCATTATCGAGAAGATCGACGCCGCGCTCGCCCTGCCCGACCTGTTCAAGCGCGATCCGAAGCAGGCCGCGCAACTCACCAAGGCCCGCGCAAGTGCGGCGGATGCGCTGCAACGCGCGGAAGACGAGTGGCTGGAAGCAAGTTCGTCTTACGACGAAGCGACAGGCTGAAAAATCAGGACCGCTTCTTCGTCCCGCGCGCAGGTTTTTCCGGCGGCGGCACATCGACACGCTCGATCGACGTCAGGCGGCCGGACGTGAAGGTGTAGGCGCCGGGGCGCGGTCCGCTCCGCCAGGTAATGAGCGCGACGCGGTCGCCGCGTGCATTGTTCGACAGGCTCACATTGTCGGGCGCCACGGGAATCGCACGCGCGACATCGCACTCGGTATGACCCAGCGCGACGGGAGCCACGGAGACCTGGCCTTCCGACGATGCATTGGCATCGGCAGGCGCGCCCGCCGTCGGCACACCCGGACACTGACCGTCGGATGAAATCAGGTCGCTCTGCGCGACTTCCCTGGACTGACTGAGCGGCGGCGTTTCAATCGCGCTATTGCCGCCTTTGAAAATCTTGCCTGGCCGCGCGAACCATTCCTGGTCCTTGAGCGAGAAGTCGGACAACCCGCCGCAGCCAGTCACCATGGGGGCCAGGATCACGAGGGCCGCCAACTGCCGGACATGGATGCTTTTACGCAGGACGCTCAAAATCTGTTCTCACACCAACTTTAGCGCTTGCTGCGCGTTTCGGAACCAGGACATCACTTAAAGCAAATGCCTAAAGAATCATTTGCGCGTCTTTTGGCGGCAGCGATGGAACACCTTGCCGATCACCGTGCGCATCTGGCCTTCCACCACCCCTTTGCGACACCATGGTGGCTAACCACCAGTCCGGTCAACGAAAAAAGGCTGTATTGTTAACAGGCCTCACGCGCCGCGCGGCGAGAGAAGCACGTTACGCATTTGTCATCTTGCCTAAGCTTACGCCCGCTTCTGCCATTTTCCGCGTTCGTAGGTCTGCCAGTACGTCAGATCCAGACCACGTGATTTGCCGTCCGCCCATGCCGCGCGCGCGACACCGAGAGCCTCATCATCGTCGCCGTTGAAGACGAGAACCACGCGGTCATATGTCGCGCAATCCTTGGGCAGACCCGCGGCATCGACGATGAACCTGACATTGGCATTGTT
>JAGVII010000282.1 GCA_020056155.1 Afipia sp. | reverse complement strand
TACCTCCGGGTGTGGCAAATCCAATTATCGGCGATGCCCGTGCGGATGGTGCGACAATTGAATGCTTTAGGCATCGGGCAAGTCGTTGCCGCGAGCCTCCCCGACCCCATGAATTGAACGCCCGATGAGTAGTCTCCTTCACCATATCCCGAACAATCCGAAGTTCAACGAAGACATCAGGAAATACATCATCGAGTTCGAATCGAGGATCAAGGTTCTCGATTTCTTCAAGGCTGCCGTTACGAAGTCCGAACTCCCCCCGAAGGATAGTTCGCAGTTCTTCAGCGAATGCATTCAGGCGATGGAGGAGGCGTTCGCGGCCAACATCAATTCCTACTCCGCGATGCGGTGGATCTACTACCTGAGGCGGACGCCCAACGCCGTGTTCTCTGGCGAACTTCGTTCGACTGGTGCTAATTTCCGGGCATTGGCGGAGATTTACGCCCAACAAAGCAAAGAGAATGAGGACGCCTCCTTCGGGCAAAACGGTTTCGTCTTCCGGGTTGACGATAGCACTCTAAGGCACATTGCGCGCTTCATGGCGTTCGTCATCATCGTCTACGATCTCCAAGTGGGCTATCGCTATGCTAACAAGGGCTGCAGCTACGTGTTCGCAAGCAGGGATACGCAGAAAATGGCCGCCGGCCTAGCGCCCGTCGCGAAGCAGTCGGTGCTGCCACAGCGAATCCCCAACGACACTATTGAGTCCGCGGTGCGGATCTATGACGAACGGCAGGACGGGCCGACCACGTTCATAGACGCCGCCCTGCAACGCGCTGGCCTGGCGGATCACACCGATGTCTCCAAGGACAACTGGGCCACTTCTCCGGTAAAGCTGTCTTTCTGGGGACTTCAAGATGAATCGTGGTTCGCGCCACAAAAATTCCTTGAGGGTCACGAATACGAGGCCAAGTTCGGCGAGAGCGGTCAGTTCCTTGTCCGCTTCGGACCGACCCACCTCGACCTCGAGAGGCTCTTCGAGCTCCATCGGCTGCCGTCTATGGCGAAAGTCGGCATAGACGAAAGTGCATCGCTATGCCTGATCGTCCTGTTGATTGGCGGACTCATGCTGCAATCCCGGCGCTTCTCGATCGTCCGCGTTTTCGAGGTGGGTTATTTCATCGTCACCCCGCAGGAGTGGGAGGCGTTTGGCGAAGAACAATATGCTTTGGTCTGCGATCAAATTCGCCAGTCCCTTCCACAATTCTGGGCGCCGGAGACCTTTCCGACCTTCTCTTCGAATTGCGTTAACCTTAAGGGATCCGTGTGGCCCATCACGCACGGGAACCCGGCCAGGTTCACGCGCGATTACGTCTGCATTGACATGTGGGCCGCGTCGATGGGATTCCTGACGGCATTCCAGTTCCCCAAGCTCCAGGGACAAATCGCGAACGACCGGGCGATTCGGTTCGAAGATGTCGTGCAGGATCTGATCGACGGCACCCCTTGGGTGGTCGACGGCCTACGCACGGTCCGTCAGAAGACGCTGTGCATCGACGGAAAGGCCGTAACTGATATCGACGCGATCGGAACGCGCGGCGGCGATCTCTTGCTGGTTTCGTGCAAGAGCATCCCCTACACGCTCGAATACGACCGCGGCTCGCACAATGCAATCCGGAACGCAAAATCAACAGTAGACGAGGCTGTTGGCTATTGGGCCGGCATTGTGCAGCGATTCGATGAGAACCGTAAGGGCGACAACTACGATTTCACAACCTTCGAGAGGATCATCGGCGTCGTCTGCACGCCGTTCGCCGTCTACACTACCGACGCAAAGGCGCTGTCCGTCACTGCTGGGATGCTGCGCTGGGCGAGCTCGGTAGACGAATTGGCGAGATTTCTTCGAGCGTAGTCGCCGATTCCTGACAACGAAAGCAGCCATTCCACGTGCGCAGACCCCCAACGGCGGCAACCTGCGCGCCACCGGTCACTCAACCGCGCCAACTCCACAGTCTGCAAAGGCCGAGCATGCGACGGTCGCTATCCAGCCATGACAGGCAGGTCCTCGGCCCGAACGGTCTGTCATGGCATGTTTGCAGAACGTCTGTTTAGCAGCCGACAGCGGCCAGCAGTAAACGGATACGATAGTAGATTTCATGTCGGACTCCTTTCGTTGAAGATATCTGATCCCCATCCCCATGAAGACCAGTGACGCCAACTGTGGCAGCGAGGGGAGTCCATCCCATCAGTCAAGCGGGACGCGCTAAAGCGCGCCCCTTAATTCAAACGTCAGGTACTCAATGCTCGACTTCGTTCTATTAGTCTTCTTCGGTGTCATGAAGACATCATGTTCGAGGTGCGTTCAGGCCCGATAGCGTCAAGGGAGCGTCGGTAAGCATGGCCCCAAACGCACGCCTTGGAGGCCTGTGGACCCGCCGCGCGTTCCAAAAGTGCCAGTCCCTTCAGATTGCAGGGCAATTCCCCGTTAACAGTCATGTATTTAGGAAAAAAACAATCAGGGAGGCTCTCATGCTGCTGCACCGCCTGTGCTTCGCGCTGTCGCTGTTCGCATTCACCTGGTCAGGCGCGACCTTCGCCGCCAGCAAAGCGGGGGTTCCCGCATCGATTCCTGGCGTGGTGACGGTGAGCGCCGAGGGGCTGATCGAATTGGCCGAGCGCGAACCGAAGCTCGTCGTGGTCGATTCCCGCGTGGCGTCGGATCGCCACCATGGCTACATCCAGGGCTCGCTCAGCCTGCCGGACTCCGAGACTGCCTGTGCCACGCTCGGCGATGTGATTCCGGGCATCGATACGCCGACGCTCTTCTACTGCAACGGCGTCAAGTGCGGACGCAGCGTGGTCGCGGTGAAAATCGCCAAGGGCTGCGGCTACCGCAAGTTGTACTGGTTTCGCGGGGGGTTCGAGGAATGGAAGCAGAAAGGCTATCCCTTCCTGAAGCAATAGCATGCTGCGCCGTCCGCTGAGTCTGCGGGTTCTGACCAGCCTCGTCGTGCTGGTCATGGGGACCTTGTGCGTGAGTCTCGCGCTTGTCACCGGCGAGACTTATCATCGCCTGTCGCTGGACAACCAACGCAAAGGTCTCTCGGAGCTCATGGCCCTGGTGGCCGATGAGGCGATGGGGCATCTGCGGGACAAGTCCCAAACGCTGGGGCTCAGCATACAGAGCGAACCGGATTTCGAACGGCTGCTAAGTTCGGGCGACTTTGCCGGCATCGATCGCCTGCTCGAAGATCAATTTCACCAGTATTTCGTGACGGCCGGCGAGATGCGGTTGTTGCAGTTGCGCCTATACAGCCCGGACTTCAAGCTTCTGGCGGCGTCGGGCGATGCCGCCCCGGGCACGTCCGCCTCGCCACACTGCCCAGACATCCTTGCGGCCGCCGCCCGGCGCACAGGCGCCCAACGCCTGCAGTCGCTGTGGGCGCTGTGTGCCCACCCTCAGCCCGTGCACAGCGTTCTGGTACCCGTCGGGGGCTTGACGTTGCGCGGTTATATCGAGGTGGTGACCGATCCGTCGCCCACTCTCAACAGTCTGGAAAAGATGCTGGGCATGCCGCTCAGACTGCGTGCGCGGTCGGGCGATGAGCTCTATCGCTCGCCCTCGTGGCCCGCCGAGAGCATCGGGGAGCGCATGCTCGCGGTGGACTATGCACTGGACGACGCGGCGGGAAATAACGTGCAGGTGACCATGCTGAGCGATGTCTCGGCCCTGAATGCGCGGCTGGACCAGACGCGGCGCATCGTCCTGGTGGTGACGATCGTGCTGACCCTCGTTGTCGCGATGCTGCTCCATCGCCTGTTGCAGACGACCATGCTGGAGCCGATTGCGCGGCTGCTCAAGCGCCTGCAGGATCCAGAGGGCGGCCGGCGGGCGAGCGGCGAGCTCCCGACGCGCGCGATTCGCGAGCTCCACGCGCTCCAGGACGTCTACGACACGCTCGACCTGCTGGCGATGACCGATCCGCTGACGCAATTGCTGAATCGGGCCGGATTTCAGCATCACCTGCAGTTGCACACGGTTGGCGATCGCCGTCGCCATGCGGACTTCGCCCTGCTGATCCTGGACCTCAACGGCTTCAAACAGGTCAACGACCGCTTAGGCCATCACGTGGGCGACACGCTTCTGCAGCAGGTGGCAATGCGACTCGACGGTGCCAAGCGCGGGGACGACGTGCTGGCGCGCCTGGGCGGCGACGAGTTCGCGATGATCCTGCCCGGCGTCGATGGGCGAGAGCACGCGACCACGGTTGTCGAGAAGATCGTCGTGGCACTGCGCGAACCCTTCCAGATTGGTGACGAAACCTGCGAGATCGGCGTCAGCATCGGCATTGCCTTTTATCCGGGCACGGCAACCGATCCGGCGCAGCTGTGCCATCTCGCCGATGTCGCCATGTATGGCGCGAAAAGAAGCCGGCGTACTTATGCATACGCGGAACCGGCGGTCCCACTGACCGCCTGAGTCAACTGCCTCCGGTGCCCCAACAACAGACATGAAAAACGGCAAAACACCGAGCGCTTCGAACCCTGCGCCCAAGCGCTTTCCGCTCGTGCGTTACTTCGCCCTGACGGCGCTGGCGTGTCTGGTGGCGATCGCCGTCCTGCTCGGAACGATATACCAGCGACAGCCTCGTCGTAATCCGGCTCAATCGAGGTGTGCTTGTTGCGTCTAGTCGCCTGCCTAGAATGCGACATTGGACGACTTGAACTGGGCAACGACCGGTAACCGCTGCACTGCCGACACAGAAGGAGATGCGCGTTAACGGCAGCTCTGGCCGAACAAGAGACGGTCGCCCGTCTAAGTCAGAACCCGTGCTGTTGTCCGATTGCACGCATCCACGATGCCCTCCCGGGGGCCGCACGCATTGAATAAATCCAACCTCCGATTATGCTGATTCAAGAGGTAGTTAAGCGGTGATTGAATGTGGGTAGTGGATGCTGGGACGCAGCGTGAACCAGTCTGAGGTCAAATTTATGTCAAACATGATTCTGCTCGGTACGCGCAAGGGTACCGTCATTTTTGATCGTTCGAATTCCGCCTGGAGCCCTCGGCCCATCGAGCATGCGGGCATACCCGTGTGCTACGCGGCGCGCGACCCGCGTAACCGTACCTTGTGGGCTTCGCTGGATCACGGCCACTGGGGGCCCAAGTTGTCACGTTCACGCGATAGCGGCATGACATGGGAGGACGTGCTGTCCTTGAAGTATCCGGAAGGCGCGCGCTACATCGTCAAATACCTGCCTGGGCCGGATTTCGACCCGGAGGCGCCTGTGGGGCAGCCCGAGTACAAGGACGCGACCGTTTTCAAAATCTGGAATCTGGCGTTCGGCACGGCCGAGCAACCCGGCCGACTGTATGCCGGAACGATCCCCGGCGGCTTGTTCGTCAGCGATGATGGCGGAGACAACTGGGAGCTCAACCGACCGCTTTGGAACCATGAAAGCCGGGGCGGCGATCTGTTCGCTGGCGAGGCGACAAGCGAGAACCAATGGGGGGGTACGCCGGCCAGCATTGACTATGGTGTGTTCGAGCCCGGCATTCATTCAATCGTCGTTGACCCGCGCGATCCACTGCATATGCACATCGCGGTGTCCTCCGCAGGCGTGCTGGAGACCACCGATGGAGGACACTCCTGGACCGGACGCAATCTCGGCATGCTGAACGATTACATGCCGAATCCCGAATCGGCGTGGGGGCACGATCCGCATTTCGTGGCCGGATGTCCGGGGCAGCCGGAGCATCTCTGGCAACAGAACCACTGCGGTGTGTTTTATAGCGATGACGGCGCGATGAAATGGAAAAAAGTCAGCATGCCCGATGCTGGCGTGCATTTCGGCTTCCCAGTCGCTGTCGACGCACATGACGGGCGCACCGCGTGGGTCGTACCCGCGCGCGCGGACATGGAGCGCATGGCGATCGGCG
>JAGVII010000805.1 GCA_020056155.1 Afipia sp. | reverse complement strand
CGGCAGCATGGCCGCGACAGTGTCGCCACGCTGGATGCCGCGTTTGGCGAGAAACGATGCGAAGCGCTTGCAGCGCTCATAGGTCTGTGCCCAGGTGAAGCTGCGGCCTTCATAGACGGCGCTGGTGTGGTCCGGATAGACGTTGGCGCTGCGGACAAGGAAGCTCAGCGGCGACAGCGGCACGTAGTTGGCCGCGTTCTTGTCCAGACCGATGCTGTACTGGCCCTGGCTATTCATGTCTGGTCTCCCTGGATCGCCGACACGGTTGGAAGCCAAGGGGAAGCCAAGGGCGACCCGGTCGGGCATTGTATCTGTTTCTACAGCGGCAGCTTTTGCGGTCAATCAAGCCCGACCGATCGAACTGTCGGAAACAGCCGCGTCGTTGGCAGGCGGAGGTGACGCGGGAGGGCAACCCAAACACCTGCAGTTGTCAGCATATTTTCAGATATGACTGGCGGTATATCCATCAATTTATTGATTTAGTCACCGAACGCACTGTAATTATTATGATATAATATATTCCATAATATACCTTATGCGAATCCGAGATATAGCCATGGGCGGCGATCGACCTCAGCCCAGGCGCTCCATAACGAGCCCCTCAGAGCCCCGCAGAGCCAGATGCCCGCTTACGGCCTCGTCCATGCGGTCCATGAAGGTCGACAGCAGGATGAGCCCGCGCAGGCCGCTTGCTTCGAACAGCGCCGGCTCGCGCCCAAAGTTCAGAGCTACCAGCGAGCGTTGATCCTGATGCTCGCGTACAAACACCAGGAGACTGTCGGTCACGCTGACCAGCTTGAATGCGCCGAGTGCCAGTTCAGGTCTCGCGCGGCGTAACGCGATCAGCGCCCGGTACAGACTGAATATCGATGTTGCGTCCTGACGCTCAGCCGCGACGTTCTCCGTAGCGAAATTCCGGCTCACCGGCAGCCAAGGCATACCGGTGCTGAAGCCGGCTTGCGGCGTCGAATCCCATTGCATCGGCGTGCGGCAACCGTCGCGGCCGACGCCAAGACCGGGCAGGTTTTTCTCCCACGGGTCCCTCACCTGATCCGGAGAAATCTCGACCTGCAGCATGCCGATCTCGTCGCCGTAATACAGCGTCGGCGTTCCCCGGAGCGTCAGCAGCAGCATGGCCGCGACGCGGGCCTGATCGTTGCCGACGCGGCTGGCGATGCGCTGACGGTCATGGTTGCCGAGCACCCAGTTGGGCCATGCTCCCGACGGCAGCGCGGCCTCATAATCATCGACCAGTTTGGCGACGGCACGCGCATTCCACGGCGACGAGATCAGCGCAAAGTTGAATGGTAAATGCGCGCCGCCGAGGTTGTCGCCATAATAAGCCACGAGCTTCTCCGGCGGCAGATAGATTTCTCCGATCAGTACGCGATCGTCGAATTCCTCGACGACCAGCCGAAGCTCAGCAATGACGTCATGTACCTCTCGCCTGTCCGTCGAATACAGCGGGATCAACTGCTGATAGGGCTGCTGTCCCGGAACATAGTCAGGGTTCGGCGGATTGTCGCGCAGCAATTCATCCTTGATGAGATGCCACATCACGTCGACGCGGAAGCCATCGACGCCGCGCCGCAGCCAGAAGCGCATCACGTCGTGAATGGCCTCGCGCACCTCGCGATTGCGCCAGTTCAGGTCCGGCTGGCTGCGCAGGAATGCGTGATAGTAATACTGCCGCGTCTGTGAATCGAACTCCCACGAACTGCCGCCGAATTCGGAAAGCCAGTTGTTGGGCGGGCCGCCCTCACCGCCATCGCGCCAGATGTACCAGTCGCGCCTGGGGTTGTTCTTCGAACTGCGGCTTTCGACAAACCATGGATGCCGGTCGGATGTATGATTGGGCACCAGATCGAGAATGACTTTCAGATCAAGTTTGTGCGCCGCTGCAATCAGCGCATCAAAATCATCGTCCGTGCCGAACAGCGGATCGATCCCGGTATAGTCCGAAATATCGTAGCCAAAATCTTCCATGGGCGACGGAAAGATCGGCGACAGCCACAACGCATTCACACCGAGTTCGGCCAGATATGGCAGCCGCTCAATCACACCGCGTAGGTCGCCTACGCCATCGCCGTTCGAATCCTGAAACGACCGCGGATAGACCTGATACAGGATACCGGACATCCACCATGGACGACTCTGTTGCATACGCTGTGCCGGATGACCTGACGAGTGAAATGCCGTCAGCACTTAGTCGCAGCGCGGTCCCGTTGGCAAGATTAGCTTGAACACGATGCGTTCAGGCTCATAATTCGGATGATGAATCGCGATTGCGCGACACAAAATCTTCACACAGATCCGAGTTACATGCGCGCATGATCGTTCAGACGCCACAACGGCGGCAGCCACGCAGGCCGCAACGGTTCGGTTCCGATACAAGACGCTGGGGCGTGATGCTGATCGTGCTGATCGGCTCGCTTGGTGTTTATGCCGTTGAGCGCTTGATGCGGACTCCGGACGCGCCCATTGTCGGCGATGCTCTTGTCGCTGACGGCGATACACTGACAATTTCCGGGACGCGTATTCGCCTCGTCGATATCGATGCACCCGAGCTCGATCAGATGTGTCTGGACGCCCAGGGCCGCG
>JAGVII010000028.1 GCA_020056155.1 Afipia sp. | reverse complement strand
CCGAGTCGGTTCAACTCGCGCATGAAGTGGCGGGTTGAATTGACCTGGTACTCGAAGGGCAGTTTTGGTCCCTTTGAAAGGGTTGAATAGAGGATACCTGCATTCGGCTTGGCCAGCAGCAAGCCCGTCGGATTGCCGTTCGCATCCTGCGTGATCTCGCCGCCCGGCGGATTCGGCGTGTCTTTGGTGTAGCCGACGGCACGCAGCGCGGCACCATTGAGGATCGCGCGATCGTAAAGATGCAACAGGAATACCGGCGTGTCCGGCGCAACGGCATTAATCTCATCGATGGTCGGTAGACGCTTCTCCACGAACTGATGCTCGGTGAAGCCGCCGACTACGCGAACCCACTGCGGCGGCGGCGTGATCGCCACCTGCCGCTTCAGCATGTTCATGGCGTCGGCAAGCGAGCGCACGCCATCCCAGCGCAGTTCCATGTTGAAGTTCAGACCGCCGCGGATGATGTGGAGATGATTATCGATTAACCCCGGCAGAGCGCGGCGGCCCTTGAGGTCAATCACACGGGTGTCGGGACCGGCGTGAGGCATCACCTCCTCTTCGCCGCCGACGGCAAGGAACACGCCATCCTTGATCGCGACGGCACTTGCCGTTGGCTTGGAGCGGTCGAGAGTGGTGAAGAGGCCATGGTGAAGAATCAGATCGGCGCTCACGCGGTTGGCTCCCTTTGAAGATGTATCGTCTGCGGCAAAAGCCAGTGAAAGGCCGGGCAGCACCAGTCCGGAAGCCGCCCCGATAAATGCACGCCGTGTCGGCATCAGACTGTGTCCTTTGCATCCGGAGAGATGAGCGACGTCGGCGGACGCGCGCCTTTCGGCAAATCACCAAACATGTGCGGCTTGACCTGGTGCCGCCACGAGTGCGCCGGAGGCTCCTTGCTCAGCAGGCTCCGCACCAGCGGTGGCAACTGCTCGCCGATGAGGATGCCCAGAAGGCCGATCAGCGCCACCACCGGCGGCGCCGGCGAGCGGACATTAATCAGGCTGTATATGACGCCGACCAAAAGGCCGGCGCCAAGCGACAGAAGGTAGATCTTCATCTGCGATCCCCCGGTTGCGGAGATTAACGAGCGCTATTCGGCGGCCTTCGCGCCGCCTTCCGAGGCGTGCTCGCCGAGGGCCCATTTCGAGAACCGGATTTGGACGCCGTAGGGTGAATGCGCGCGTTGAATGTCCATCATCCCCTCATAGGTCTCACTACGCGCCCAGTCCTGTTGAAGTTCGTAGGCGTATTGCGAAGATGTTATGGGAACCGCGCCTGCCTGGATGGCGCGCTCCATTGCGCGGTTATGGGCTTCGAGTGAAAGGTCGCCGCAAGCATCGGCGGCAATGTAGATCTCATAGCCTTCCTTCAGCATGTCCAGCGTCGGGAAAATCACGCACGCCTCGGTCCACAGACCGGCGATGACGAACTTCTTGCGGCCGGTCGCTGCCACCGCCTTTCGGAAGTTCGCATCGAGCCACGAATTCATCGAGGTGCGGTCGATGATGTCGTGGTCCGGAAACACCTCGACCACCTCAGGCATGAAGGGGCCGGAAAACGAATCCGCAGCCACCGTCGTCAACACCGTCGGGATTTTGAAAAGTTTGGCAGCCTTTGCGAGGATCTGGACGTTGTTAATCGTGACCAGACGATCGTGCGATTGAACACCCTGGAACATGGCCGGCTGATAATCGATCAGCGCAATCGCGCTGTTCTGCGGGGTGAGCATTTCGAGTTTGGACATCTTCTTTCTCCTTGGTGACTAGCGATCATGAGCGGCAGCCGAAAGCGACGCGTTGCCAGAAAGCGAAGGACCACAAGGGCTTGTCGATCGGAAAAGGGCGGCTCGTTCTGGGTCGGCGCAAGAATTCGAGGGGCAGGAACAGGTTTGTTGGAATTTCCGGAATCAAGCTGGTCTCCGCACGTCGGACCTCTGGTTTCTCCCGGCGATGATCATGCGTCCCGGGGGGCGTGACCAATAAAAAATTCCAAATCCTTCCGAACGATCCGACCGCTCGGATACGCATCCGATTTTTGTAAGGATTTGGACGAATTTCTTCGGTTGCAAGCATATACTGCGAAGCAGTGTCTGCGCATGAGGCGCTTATTATGAATGGCAATCTCGCCCAATTTGCTGACGACTTGCGCCCCTATCTGCTTCGATTGCAGGTCAGCCTGGACAACCTCAGCGGGCTCTTTTCATGGAGTGCGCGCCCGACTGAAGCTCAATTGGAAATCCGGACGGCTGAAATGCAGAGGTCAGCCAAGGAAACTTCCGACCGCGCGACAAAGCTTCGTGATTTTCTTCAGGCCGCACTCGAACATGACGCTGGCATAACGCAGGAAACGATGGCCGGCTGGATTGTCAAACGACAAACCGCGCGCCTCCATGCCCGAGCCGATCTCCTCGAACAATCGGCGATCCTGGCTGCAGAACTGGCGGCCCTGACGGCAGTCGAGGCCGAACGCATCACGATGGCGGCGGTCAATGCCCGGCGGCAAGCGATAGCGCTGCAAATTGAGCGAGAAGCCGGCTCGGGTTTGTAACGGCCGGTAGCCCCTTCTGCTGATCATTGGTATGATGGACACCGCCCTTCGAGAAGGCTAAGGGCTTGTGATATGCGAGTATCAACGATCCTGATGGCCGGTGTTGATCCCAAGCAGGAGCGAACCTTCTTTTTCGGTCCGTTCCGCCTTTCTGCTTCAAAACGCCTTCTGTTCGAGGGCGATCGCACAGTGCGGCTCGGAAGCCGAGCCATCGAGATACTGATCGCCCTCGTCGAACGCGCCGGCGAACTCGTCAGCAAGAGCGACCTCGTCGCCATCGTTTGGCCGGATACGACCGTCGTCGAGGCGAATCTGACCGTTCACGTCGCCGCTCTGCGGCGGGCGTTGGGCGATGGTGAGGCGGCAAACCAATACATCATCAACAGTCCAGGGCGCGGATACCGATTTGTCGCACCGATACGGCTGGTCGATGACATGCGCCCCCTCGCCGAAGACGCGACCACGCTTGCAAGCCACAATCTGCCGGCACAGCTAACCCGCCTGGTGGGCCGCGCAGAAGCGCTCCGTTACCTGCGGGACAAGATTGAAGCGAGTCGGCTTCTATCGGTGGTCGGCCCGCCTGGCGCCGGCAAGACCGCTATAGCCCTCAGCCTAGCCGAATCGTTACTAACCATCTATCCCCACGGCGTTTGGTTCATCGACCTGGCGTCGATTACCAGCGCCTCGCTGATCCCCAGTGCGCTGACTTCCGCGTTTCCGATAGACGTGAGATCGACCGACATTCTTTCCGGCATAGCTGCGGCGCTGCGGTATAAGCGCACCCTCCTGGTCTTCGATAATTGCGAGCATGTGATCGAGGGTGCTGCAGCAGCGGCCTCCACGCTGTTGCGTGGAGCGCCGGGCGTCAAGATCGTAACGACCAGTAGAGAGTCGCTCCGGATCGAAGGTGAACATGTATTCCGCCTGGCTCCGCTGGAGTGCCCACCCGCATCTCCGGCCGGATGTTGGAATGACGTGCTCAAGTATCCCGCTGTTCAATTGTTCGTCGAGAGGGCCAGAGCGATCGCGGACAACTTCGAACTGAATGATGCAGATGCAGCATTTGCGGCTCGGATCTGCCGCGGCCTAGACGGTAATCCTCTTGCCATTGAACTTGCCGCGGCCCGCGTTGATGCCTTTGGCGTCAGAGGGGTGGCTGAGCGGATCGAAAATCGAAATCATTTCCTTTCCGAAACCCATCGCGGCACGTTACCTCGCCATCGCTCCATCGCGGCGGCGCTCGACTGGAGCTATCAACTGCTTTCCGAGAAAGAGCAGCATGTCTTGAGGTGCCTCGCGATATTTTCCGGCAGCTTCACGCTCGATGCGGCAATTGCCGTCGTACCCACAAAGGGCATATCCGACACTGCATCGATCGTTGCCGATCTCGTTTGTAAATCGCTGGTATCTGTCGAGGTCGGCGTTGACGAGGTGCGATTTCGGTTGCTGGAGATCACCAAAGCGTTTGTGCTTGCTAAGCTGATGGAGGGCTCTGAACGAGATGAGCTGGCAGATCGTCTCGCGTCCCACCTGATTGAAATGTTGCGGACACGGACAGGGAATTTCCGCAGAGTTTTATTCCTCCGGTCTGCGGTTCAGGAACTCGACAATATCCGTGGCGTGCTCAATTGGGCGTTCGCGCCTGGTGGCGCGGCGGCTATGGGAATCTCGCTTGCGGCCCATGCGGTCCCCATCTGGTTGGAGAATTCGCTTCTGACCGAATGCATCGGCTGGACCGGGAAGGCAATCGAAGCCCTCAAAGTGGAGCCTGTGGCCGAGCGGACTGAGATGGTTCTGCAATCCGCACTCGGTCTTTCGGTTATGTTCACCGAAGGCATGACGGGCCAATCGCGTGATGCTCTTCAACGATCGACAGAAATCGCAGAGCGCCTCGAGGATCAGTCATGGGAGCTTCGCACCCAGCTGGGTCTGATCATGTTCCATCAACGGCGCGTCGATCTGAAGAGCGCAATGGCGCTGACTCAGAAGGCGAAGAAGCTGGCGAAGTCGGTCGGTGACGAGGCGGCGACCGCCATGGTAAACAGCCTGGAGAGCGCATCTCAATTCTTTCATGGCGAATTCACCAAGTCGCTAACGCTAGCGCGCAAGGCACGCCAGTTCTTCCTGATAAACAGGGACGCATCACAAATCGGACGCTGGGGCATGAACCACTCGGTTTATGCGCACTGCGTTATCGGGCGGGTCTACTGGCATCAGGGGCTGTTCGATCAGACTTTAAAGGCTTGCGTTGCCGTACATTCGGAAGCGGAAGCGAGCGGCAATCCAACCTCGATTTGCCAGGCGCTGGTGTGGTGCAACTGTTCGCTTTTCACCAGTTTGGAGCAGTTCGACAGAGCTCAAGCTGCTATTGAAAGACTGAAAGAGGTGGCGACAGACAATGGGCTTCAAAGTTACGTCGCCTCAGCGCTCGGTTATGAAGGGCGGTTACTTTTCTTCAAGGGCGAGTTTGCGCATGGAGAACGATTGACGAGACGTGCGCTCGAGCAACTGACCGAAGCGCGATATGAGGGGCAATTTATCCCCATGATCGCACAATTGGCCGAACTCCTGGCGGCCGACGGGCAATTCGAGGAGGCGTTGATTGCATCCGCCGAATCACTGGAAAGGACGCGTAAATCCGAAGCGTTTTGGTGGCTACCTGAAGCCTTGCGGATACGCGGCGATGTCCTCGCACAAGTGGCGGGAGAGTACTCCAAATCGGCTGAAGATCATTTGCGGCAATCAATCGGAGTTTCCGCGAAGCAAGCCGCCCTAGGATGGGAACTTCGGGCAGCGACCAGCCTGGCTAGGTACCTGCGCAGTGCCGGGCGGCATGAAGAGGCAGCCCATACGCTTCACGGAACGGTGTCGAAGTTCGTGGAGGGATTCGAAACCGTTCCGTTTCGGCGAGCCAAGGCGTTGCTGGCAGAGATACGCAGGCTGCCAGAGTAAGCCGATACGAATGAGCACAACCATCGAAATTAGAGTCGCATCTTCCTTCGGTTTTTCCTCCCTATCCGTCCTGTGCCTGTCGCAAATCAAATCCGGACATATTTGTGATGCAGTCCGCCGAGGATTGGACGGCAAAGAATACGCCACGCAAAGAAAGCAATCTCTCCGAAAGCCGCACTGGCTGGCTGGCGATGACCTGACCGGGCTTTTTTGGACCAAGCTTTGTGAGAAACTGAGCTTGGAAAGGAGCTTTGGTGATGCCGAAGAAGAGGTTCAGCGCGGAGCAGATCGTGGTGCTACTGCGCCAGATTGAAGTATTGATGTCGCAGGGTAAGGGTGCGCCCGTGGCGTGCCGGGAAGCCGGGATTTCGCAGCAGAGTTATTATCGCTGGCGAAAGGAATACGGCGGACTTGAGCTCGATCAGGCGAAGCGGATGAAGGACCTGGAGCGGGAGAACGTTCGTCTCAAGCGTCTCGTCGCCGATCTGTCGCTTGAGAAGCAGGTGCTCAAGGACGTTGCCTCGGGAAACTTATAAGCCCTGAGCGGCGCCGGCAGGCAGTTGAGGGCATTCGAGGGAAGTACGGTCTCTCCGAACGCCAGGCCTGCCGGATCGTCGGCCAGCACCGCGGAACCCAGCGATACACCACCATCGTCCGATCCGATGAAGATGCACTGACGAGAGCGATTGTCGCTCTGGCATCGCAATACGGACGATATGGCTATCGCCGGATCACATCGCTGCTGGTCGACGCAGGCTGGCAGGTGGGCTGTGATCGAGTTCAGCGAATCTGGCGCCGTGAGGGGCTGAAAGTACCCAGCAAACAGCGACCGCGCGGCCGGCTGTGGCTCAACGACGGATCCTGCATCCGTTTGAGGCCGCAGCATCCTAATCATGTATGGAGCTACGACTTCGTCGAGGCGCAGACCAATGATGGCCGTAAGCTCCGGCTTATGACGCTGATCGACGAGTTTACCAGGGAGTGCCTGGCGATCAGGGTGGCCCGTCGCATCAACAGCTTTGGCGTCATCGATACCATGGCCGACGTGATGATTGAGCGCGGTGTGCCGGAACACGTTCGTTCCGACAACGGCGCGGAGATGACGGCAAAGATTGTGCGCAGCTGGTTTGCAAAGCTGGGATCGAAGACGCTCTACATAGCGCCCGGCAGCCCATGGGAGAATGGCTACTGCGAGTCCTTCAACGGCAAGCTACGGGACGAATGCCTCAACGGCGAAATCTTCTACAGCTTGAAGGAGGCCACCGTCGTCATCGAGCAATGGCGCAAGCACTTCAACACGATCAGACCGCACTCATCCCTGAACGAGCACAGCAATGCAGTAGTCTCTATCCCGCTGGTCCAAAATATCCGTCAGGTCAATTTAACGTTCAGGCGCCGCGCGGTTTACCGTTAAAGGCTCGCATTAGCGTTTTCCAATCGAGTGCCGGGCGCAATGTAGACCCCCTTCTCACCCCAGCTTCGCGAGTCATTTGCGTAGATCTCGGCCGTCATCTTCGCGTCGGAGTCTGATCGAATGTGCTCTGGCACCCCTCTGGTGAGATCACGTCCGCCAGTCGACACTAAACGTGCTACTGCGACAGGCAACCTGCACGAGCCGTCGTTGAGCCACAGACGCCCGCGTTTAGGCTGTTTGGCAGGGACCTTCAGCCCCTCACACCGCCAGATCCGCTCAACACGCTTCTTGTTCACCGTCCAGCCGGCTCTGCGAAGCAACGCCGTAATCCGGCGATATCCGTAGCGGCCATATTGGCGGGCAAGCTCGATGATGTCGGCAGTCAATGCTACCTCGTCATCGGGTGTCGTTGGGATCTTGCGCTGCGTCGATCGATGCTGACCTAATGCCCGGCACGCCCGTCTCTCGGATAAACGCTTACGCAAATCGCAGGAGCCGATCGGCCTGAACACCCATGCGGACGGTCGTCCCACCTCATCTTTTATTTCAAAATCGATAATTAATGCCGCCACGGAAGGTGTTGAGCTTGTCAGTGCTCGCGCCTGTGCCGATCACCTGCGTGTAAAGATATTCACCCTTCACGGACCAGTTAGGTGTGAAGCCATATTCCATGCCCACGCCTGCAGCGATTCCAGGGTGCCAAGCGGAGGCCGCGCAATTCGGGAACACACCGAGTGTACCGCACGGCGCGCCAGCAATTGAGGTGCCATTGACGCTCGATTTCACAAATGCCGCACCACCGGTCACGTAGAATAGCGTGTTATTCATCGCGACGCCGACGCGTGCTCTTGCCGTTCCAACGGCGCTGATGTTGGATGCGATATTGAGCGTAATACCCTGCCCGATGCCAGCGATAGCCGGATTTGAGATGCCGCTGCCCTTGATGTTCGCCCAATCAAGATCGCCCTCAAGGCCGAGCACCACATACCCCTGCTGGATTTGGGCACCCACGGTGCCGCCGAACATCCCGCCACTGACATTGAAGCTG
>JAGVII010000821.1 GCA_020056155.1 Afipia sp. | reverse complement strand
TCGATCGAACGGGTGCAGGCCGACCTGTTCGTTCCGAACGAACTGGCGCCGATCGCGCCGAATTTCCGGCGCTGGCGCACGACGGTGACAGTGCAGGATCTGCTCAGCACCGTCGCGCAGTATCTGGGTCCGGACCGCGCGCAGCTGTCGTTCGAAACCTTCGCCGCGTCCCATCACATCAATATCGACCGCGCGGCTCCCGCCGACTTCCGCCTTCTCCGCCACGCCGAGCAACTGATCGCGTCGTCGATCGGCGCGGCCTCCTCCCGCCTCGTGCTGTCGCTGCTGCTGCGCAAACGCGCGGTGTCCGCCAAGGCGGCGCTGAAACTGCTCGACGATGCGCACACCGCGCTGCATTTCAACCGCGAGATGCTGCAGACCGCGCTCAACCACGTCCGTCAGGGCATCGCGGTGTTCAATCCGGAGCTTCAGCTCATCACTTCGAACCAGCAGTTTGGCGAGATCCTCGACCTGCCGGCGCAATACTCGCAGATCGGCATCCCGCTGGCAGAGATTCTCGAATTCATCGGCAGCAACGGACAGTTGGACGCGGACACCGACCCGGCCGCCCTGCAGCGGCGGCTTGCGGCCTATACCACCGAGGGCGCGCCCTACCTGGAGCGGCTGGCCGATCGCAACATGGTTGTGGAGGTTCGCGCCAACCGCATGCCGGGCGGCGCGCTGGTCATCACATTTTCCGACATCACACCGAGCTTCGAGGCAGCGGAAGCGCTGGAGCGCGCCAACGCCACACTGGAAAAGCGTGTCCGCGAGCGCACCGAACAACTGACCCGGCTCAACAGCGAGCTTGCGCTGGCCAAGAGCACCGCCGAGGAAGCCAACATTTCCAAGACCCGCTTTCTTGCAGCGGCGAGCCACGACATCCTGCAACCGCTCAACGCGGCGCGCCTCTACGTCACCAGCCTCGTGGAACGGCAGGACGGCGGCGAAGACGCCCGCCTTGTCGGCAACATCGACGACTCGCTGGAAGCCATCGAGGAAATTCTCGGCGCCCTGCTCGATATCTCGCGGCTGGATTCGGGCGCGATGACGCCGTCAATCTCCAGCTTCCGCATGAGCGACCTGATGCGCTCGCTGGAAGTGGAGTTCGCGCCGATCGCGAACGCGCGCAAGCTCAAGCTGACCTTCGTGCCGTGCTCACTGCCGGTGTCCTCGGATCGCGTGCTCCTGCGGCGTCTGCTGCAGAACCTGATTTCGAACGCCATCAAATACACGCCGAAAGGCCGCGTCCTTGTCGGCTGCCGCCGCAAGGGAAAATCCCTCGAAATCGGAATCTACGATACCGGGCTTGGGATTCCGGTCCAGAAGCGCACGGAGATATTCAAGGAATTCCACCGGCTCGATCAGGGCGCGCGCATCGCGCGCGGACTCGGGCTTGGGCTGTCGATCGTGGAACGGCTCGCGCGCGTGCTGAATCACGGCATCGCCGTTAAATCGAACCGCAGCGGCGGATCGCGTTTCTCCGTGACGATGCCGACCGCCAAGACCGTGACGCATACCGGCGCCATGACCGGCACGAACATCTCGTCGAAAGCCCCGATGAGCGGCACCCTCATCGTCTGCATCGAGAACGACCGCGCCATTCTCGACGGCATGAAGACGTTGCTGACCGGCTGGGACGCCAAGGTGATCGCGTCCGTCGATCCGGTCGCCGCTGCCGAAGCGATCGCGGCCACCGACGAGCGCGTGACGGGCCTTCTGGTCGACTATCACCTCGATCGTGGCAACGGCATCGCGGCGATCCGCGACATCCGCCAGAGATTTGGCGAAGGAATTCCTGCGATCCTGATCACCGCCGACCGCAGTCCGCACGTCCGCGATGCCGCGCGTGAGGACGGAATCGTGGTGCTCAACAAGCCGCTCAAGCCGGCGGCGCTGCGCGCGCTGCTCGCACAATGGCGGGCGCAGCAGATGGTGGCGGCGGAGTAGGGTTCGCTCGTGCTCAGGCGTTCGCGCGGCCGCTCAGCGTCAGGCCGGTGGCGGCTTCCAGTTCCCGGATCGCCTGAGGTCCGTCGATCACCTTGATGGTGGTCATGCCCATCTCGCGCGCGGGCTTCAGGTTGACGCCGAGATCGTCGAGATAGACGCAGTTCTTCGGATCGACGCCGAGCGCGTCAACCATCATCCGATAGATGCGCGGATCGGGCTTGCGCAGGCCGATTTTTGCCGACTCGAT
>JAGVII010000518.1 GCA_020056155.1 Afipia sp. | reverse complement strand
GTGCACACCGCCGTGAAAATCGATCCCGCCTACAAGCGCGGCCCGGTCGTGCACGTCAACGACGCCAGCCGCGCGGTCGGTGTGGCCTCGTCGCTGCTGTCGCCGGAGAAGCGCGATGAGTACGCCCGCGAAGTTCGCGCCGACTACCTGAAGATTTCCAACGCGCACTTCAAGGCGCAGCAGGACAAGAAGCGGCTCAAGCTCGAGACCGCGCGCGCCAACGCGCACGTCATCGACTGGTCGAAGACCAAGCCGACAAAGCCGGCCTTCATCGGCATCAGGAGCTTCAGCGATTACTCACTGGCAGAACTCGCCGAGTACATCGACTGGACGCCGTTCTTCCAGACCTGGGAACTGACCGGACGCTTCCCTGCGATTCTCGACGATCCGAAGGTGGGAGAAGCCGCGCGCTCGCTGTATGACGACGCCCGCAAGATGCTCGATCGCATCGTGAAGGAAAACTGGTTCAAGGCCAGCGCCACCATTGGCTTCTGGCCTGCGAATGCCGAGGGCGACGACATCGTTCTTTACAGCGACGAGGCCCGCACCAGGCCGCTGACCACGCTGCATACGCTGCGCCAGCAGCTTGAGAAGCGCGAAGGCCGCAAGAACGTCGCGCTGTCGGACTTCATTGCGCCGGTTTCAGCCGGCGTGCCGGATTACATCGGCATGTTCGTGGTCACCGCCGGCATCGGCGAGGATGTGATCGCGGATCGCTTCAAGAACGCCAATGACGACTACTCGTCCATTCTGGTGAAGGCGCTGGCGGACCGTCTGGCGGAAGCCTTCGCGGAGCGGATGCATCAGCGCGTGCGCAAGGAATTCTGGGGCTACGCGCCGGACGAAGCGTTGAAGACCGACGAACTGATCCTCGAACAGTATGCCGGCATCCGCCCCGCGCCGGGTTATCCGGCCCAGCCGGACCACACCGAGAAGGCGACGCTGTTCAGGTTGCTCGATGCGGAGCGCACCGCAGGCGTGACGCTGACCGAAAGCTATGCGATGTGGCCGGGCTCTTCCGTCTCGGGGCTCTACTTCAGCCATCCGGAGAGCTATTACTTCGGCGTCGGCAAGATCGAACAGGATCAGGTCGAGGACTATGCCGAACGCAAAGGCATGCCGGTTGCGGAAATGGAGCGCTGGCTCGCGCCGATCCTTAACTACATTCCGTCGCGGGATGCGCGGCCCGAGGCCGACGAACCTGATGTGGCGGACCTGCCGCTGGCAAAACATCCGCCGGGCTGCGGCTGCGCGATGCATCTGCGGATGAACGGCAAGCCGGTGGCGGACGCGGTCGCGCGGTAATTTCGTAACGGCTCCATACGAGAGTTTGAGTCACATCAAACTCTCGTCACATTTCGTTCTGCGCGCGCATCGTTGATGCATTGTGATGTGCTTCCGGTTTCAGGCCGTGAAACTCACGCGCGTGTGACATCAATCATGAAGAAACACGGAACACCCTCCTGAATGAGACGTTGGTGCGCCGCCAACTTCAACCTCATAAAAAGGAGAGATCATGAAAAAGGTGAGCTTTTTCGCCGCCGCTGCTGCTGTCACCGCTCTGGTCGCAACACCGGCGCTTGCGAAGGATTCCGTTGAGCCGCGCAGCGCGATTCACGCCAAATCCTACAAGCATAAGCATATGAGCAAGTCGAAATACATGCGGCAGCAGGCCCGCATCAACCGCGACAGCATGGCCTATCGCAGCCAGTGGAACAGCCGGGGCGATCTCGCCTATCAGGATCGCCGGGACAGCCGCAACGACTGGAACAACCGCGGCTGGGATAACCGACGAAGCGATTTCTGGCCGGGCGACGTTGTCGGCGGCGCGATCGGCACGGCCGGCGCCATCGCAACAGGTGCCGTGAACACAGCCGGCGCCATTGCCACAGCGCCGTTCGGCGGACCCTATCGCGACAGTTACGCCTATCGCGACAGCTACGCGTATGGCGGGCCGGGATATGCGGACACCTACGCGTATAACGGCGTGGCGCTTCCTTACTCTTCGAACTATGCGGCCCGCAACGGCTTCGTCTGTCAGCCGGGCACGACGTTCAAGAACAAGGCTGGCAACTGGCAGCTTTGCCAGTAACGCGATTCACGCAACCTGAATAAAGCGCGGCGGCAGGAAGCCAATCCTGCCGCCGCTTTTCGTCAGCTCGGCGGCGCCAGCGGCTGCACGATATCCTGAAACGGCTGCAACGCTTCGCAAAGCTCGGCGTGGCGGTCCAGTGCAGGAGTGCGCGCCGCATCGAACAGTCCGGCATGGGCTTCCCGCGTGAAACGGATCACGCAGGCGACCGCGATGTCGGCGTGGGTGATGTTGTCGCCGAACCAGAACCGCGTCCTGTGCCGCGCGCGGTCTTCCTCGAGACGATCAAGCACGCCTGTGATTTGCGAGCGGCAGCGTTCGACCCAGCGCTCTGATTCCTCGCCGCGCAACACGCGCTCATAAAGAAGACTTACGGCCTTGTCGCCGAGTCCGGTGGCCAGCGCGCAGATATGCAGCACCTCGCGCCGGACGTGGCCGCAATCGGGGATCAGCGCCCGCGACGGCCCGGCCTGCTCGTCGAGATAGTCGAGGATGGCCGTGCTTTCGATCAGCACCTCGCCGTCGTCCAGCACCAGCGTCGGCACGCGCATCAGCGGGTTGTACAGCGCGATCTTCTCCGCGTCGCCGAAGGTCGACCACGGCGTTTGCTCGAACGGAAGGCCGTAGAACCGCAACGCGAGCGCGACACGCCGCACGAAGGGAGAGTCATATTGGCCGATCAGGTTCATCAGGTGATCTCCGCCGCGAGATTGCGAATGCGATTACACCCGGCAAGACACCCGATTGGCAAGCATGTTGACTGCCCTGTTCGGGTGCAGCCGCAACGGAAACGCGCTCCCTCTCCCGTGGGGAGAGGGTTGGGGTGAGGGGTTGTGATCTATCGACAGAGCGTACGCCCTCACCCGCCGCGCTTCGCGCGTCGACCTCTCCCCATGGGAGAGGTGAAGACTTAGAGTCTGCTCCACGAAGCTGGACTCAATCGCCGTCCGGATCGCTGGCGAGCACGCCCTTCACCGCCTGCGACCAGCCCTTGAGTTTGCGCGTACGGGTCGCCTCGCTCATGTTCGGCCGGAAGCGCCGCTCCAGCCGCCATGAATCCGCGAACCGCGCGGGCTCGGGATAGACGCCGGCGCCGAGTCCCGCCAGATAGGCCGCGCCCACCGCGGTGGTTTCCTGAATCATCGGACGGTCCACCGGCGCGTCGAGCAGGTCCGACAATCGCTGCATGGTCCAGTCCGAGGCGGTCATGCCGCCATCGACGCGCAGCACCGTGTTGGTCTCCGTAGCCTCGGGCCAGTCGGCGCGCATCGCCGCCCACAGGTCATAGGTCTGGTAACACACGCTCTCCAGCACGGCATGCGCCAGCTCTGCGGGGCCGGTGTTGCGCGTCAACCCGAACAGCGCACCGCGCACGCGCGGATTCCAGTAGGGCGCGCCGAGGCCTACGAAGGCCGGCACCAGATACACCGACTGCATGGTGTCGTTGGCATCCGCGAGCGGACCGGTTTCGCTGGCATGCTTGATGAGGCCAAGCCCGTCGCGCAGCCACTGCACGGCGGAGCCCGCCACGAAGATCGAACCTTCCAGCGCATAGGTGCGCTGGCCGTTCAACTGATAGGCGATGGTCGTCAGCAGCTTGTTCTTCGAGGCCACCGCCGTGGTGCCGGTGTTGAGCAGGGCGAAACAGCCGGTGCCATAAGTGGACTTCATCATGCCCGGCGTGAAGCAAGCCTGGCCAATGGTCGCGGCCTGCTGGTCGCCGGCGATGCCGCGCACCGCGATCGCGCCGCCCAGCAGATGCGGCTCGGTCTCGCCGAAATCCGCCGATGAATCCCGCACATCCGGCAGCATCGAGCGCGGCACCCGCAACAGCTTCAGGAGATCGTCGTCCCACGCGCCGGTGTGGATATTGAACAGCAGGGTGCGCGAGGCGTTGGTCGCGTCGGTGGCGTGGACCTTGCCGCCGGTCAGCCGCCACAGCAAATACGAGTCCACGGTGCCGAACATCAGTTCGCCGCGCTCGGCCCGTTCCCGTGCGCCGGGGACGTGATCGAGAATCCAGGCAACTTTAGTGCCTGAGAAATAGGGATCGATGATGAGACCGGTCCGTGCGCTGATCAGCGGCTCGTGGCCGTCCGCTTTCAGTTTTGCGCAGATCTCGGCGGTGCGCCGGTCCTGCCAGACGATGGCGCGATGCACGGCATTGCCGGTGGCGCGGTCCCAGACCACCGTGGTCTCGCGCTGGTTGGTGATGCCGATGGCG
>JAGVII010000643.1 GCA_020056155.1 Afipia sp. | reverse complement strand
GCAGTGATGATGACGCGGACCAGTTCCTCGCGGTTGCCGGATGCGAGCGCCTGAAACAGGGCGTTGTGCTCGGAGTCGGCCGGCAGGATGCACGCGCCCGCTTTCGCGGCGCGGTCCATGAAGAAGTCGCCGGCGCAAACGAGGCATTCCTTGTTGGCGAGCGCGATGGTGGCGCCGCGATCCGCCGCTGCGAGTGCGGGCTTCAACCCGGCAGCGCCGCTGACCGCAGCCATCACCCAATCCGCGGGACGTTGCGCCGCCTCGATGATGGCGCTCTCGCCTGCACCAAACACAATGTTCGTTCCGGCAAGCGCGTCGCGCAGTTCACCGAGCTTCGACGTATCGGCCACGGCAGCAAACCGCGCGCCGAACTCCTTCGCGAGCTTGGCCAGTCCCTCGACGTTGCTGTTGGCGGTCAGCGCCTCGACCTGATAGCGCTCCGGTGATGCCCGCAGCAGATCCATCGTGCTGTCGCCGATCGAACCGGTCGCGCCGAGCACCGTAATGGTCCGCACCGCGGAGTCCGCGGCCTTGTTGTTACGCAACGGAACAGCGTTCATCAGATCACCAGACCATGAAACCGCGACCGACGCCATCGAGGCCGCCGCGCATAAAACCAATGAGAGCGGCGAAAACGATCGCCGCAACGAAACCGTCGAGCCGGTCCAGCAAGCCGCCGTGACCGGGAATGATGTGGCTCGAGTCCTTGACGTCGAAACGGCGCTTGATCGCGGATTCGAACAGGTCGCCGAGTTGCGAAACAATCGACAACACCGCGCCGAGCATGAGCAGCGCAAGCATGCCGCCGAAACCGAGCCAGGCGAATGCCGCTGCCACGGCAAGGCCGAGCACCAATCCGCCGATCGCGCCCGCCCATGTCTTCTTCGGGCTGACGCGCGGCCAAAGTTTCGGTCCGCCGATGCTGCGTCCGGCAAAGTAACCGCCGATATCGGTCACCCAGACGATCAGAAGCACGAACATCAGCGCGACGAATCCAAACTCTGCATCGCGCCGGACAAGAATCGCAGCCAGCAGCGCCGCGGCGGCATAAACCAGTCCGCTGGCCACCCAGCCGCGCTGTCCGCGTCCGGCGACAGCGGCAAGGGCGATCGACCCAGCCACGATCCCGAGTGCGAGATCCGTCCGCCTCATCATGAGACACACGCCCGCAATTGCCAGCCCGGCTATCCCGATAGCGACGGCAAACCGGTTGCCGGATGCGCCGACGATCATCAGCCACTCGAAATACAGCAATGCGGCCGCGGCGATCACGATACAGGCCCACGGCCAGCCGCCGATCCACGCGATCGCAACGGTCAGCGGCGCGAGCACCAGCGCCGCAACGACACGCATGTAGAGATTGCTCGAGCCTTTGGCAGTCTCGGATGTCGCGGGCGTATCCGGGGCCACGCCGCTCACGATCCGGTCTTTGCGACGTTCTTGGCGACCAGACCGCCGAAACGCCGCTCGCGGGTCGCATATTCGGCAATCGCGCCTTCAAGCGCGGCCTTGTCGAAATCCGGCCAGTGAATCGGAACGAACACCAGTTCGCTGTAGGCGGCCTGCCACATCAGGAAATTCGACAACCGCTGCTCGCCACTGGTGCGGATGATCAGATCGGGATCGGGAATGTCCGAGGTGTCGAGATAGCCGCCGAGCACGTCGGTCGTGATCGTTGCCGGGTCGCGTTTGCCCTCCGCGACCTCGCGCGCGAGGCGCTGCGCTGCGTTGGCGATTTCCTGGCGCGATCCGTAGTTGAAGGCGACAACAAGCGTCAGCCGCGTGTTGTTCCGCGTCAGATCCTCGGCTTCATTCAGCAGTGCACAGATATCGGCCTCAAGCCCGTCGCGTTCGCCGATCACACGAACCCGCACGCCATCGGCGTGCAGCGTCGCGAGATCGTTGCGGATGAAGCGGCGCAGCAGGCCGAACAAGTCGCCGATCTCGCTCGCGGGCCGCGACCAGTTCTCGGAACTGAACGAAAAGATCGTGAGATAGGAAATTCCAAGCTCGTACGTCGCGCGGACCACCTTGCGGAGCGCATCGACGCCGCGGCGATGCCCTTCAGCGCGGGGCAGCCCCCTCGCCGCCGCCCAGCGTCCGTTGCCATCCATAATGATCGCAACATGCCGCGGCGCATCGGCACGATCCGATTCCTCTGGCTTTGGCATGGCGCCGTTCGACATCAAGCGATCTCTTAAACCGTGAGAATTTCTTTTTCCTTGGTCGCAAGCGCCTTGTCGACGTCAGCGATGGCAGCATCGGTCGCCTTCTGGACTTCGTTCGAAAGGCGTTTCTCATCGTCCTCGGATATCTGGTGATCCTTCTCGAGCTTCTTGAGCACATCAAGGCCGTCGCGGCGCACGTGACGCACGGCAACGCGTGCAGCCTCGGTGTATTTATGCGCGACCTTCACGAGTTCCTTGCGGCGCTCTTCGTTGAGTTCGGGAATTCGCAGGCGAATGACCTGGCCTTCTGTCGCCGGGTTGAGGCCGAGATTCGAGTTGACGATAGCCGTTTCGACCGCCTTCACCATCGACTTGTCCCAGACCTGAACCGAGAGCAGACGCGGTTCCGGCACGCTGACCGTCGCAACCTGGTTGAGCGGCATGTGACTGCCATAGGCCTCGACCTGCACTGGCTCGACCATCGAGGCCGCGGCACGGCCGGTGCGCAGTCCGCCGAGTTCGTGCTTGAGCGCGTTGATCGCGCCCTCCATCCGGCGCTTCAGATCGTTGATATCGAAATTCCCGGCGGCCATGCGATGGTACTCCCTTAAAGTCCGATGCGGCTCAACGTCTCAGCCACATCTCGTATCCTATTGTTCAGGCTCATATTTTCGGCGCGCGCGCCTTGGAATCGCAGCGCGTCAGCCGGAAACGATCGTGCTCTTGCCCTTACCGGCCAGCACGGCGCCGATCGACCCCGGTTCCGCAATCGAGAACACGATGATAGGCAACGACGTCTCGCGGGCAAGCGCGAAGGCGGTTGCATCCATCACCTTATAACCACCTTCGACGGCCTGCGAATGGCTCAGCCGTTCAAATCGCTGGGCGGATTTGTCCTTCTTCGGATCGGCGCTGTAGACCCCGTCCACATTGGTGGCCTTGAGAACCGCCTGCGCGCCGATTTCGGACGCCCGTAGTACCGCCGTGGTATCGGTCGTGAAGTAAGGATTGCCGGTGCCACCGGCGAGCACGACAATGCGCCCTTCTGCAAGGTAGCGGTGAGTTGCGCTGCGCGT
>JAGVII010000589.1 GCA_020056155.1 Afipia sp. | reverse complement strand
GACGGCGGAATTCATGGCCGCGGTGCCGCAGGGCATCGAGATCGAGCAGATCGCCGATCAGCCGAAAGTGGTCGAACACGCGGTCAGCGAATTCGTTCGTTCCTTCGTCGAGGCGCTGGCGATCGTGCTGTTCGTGAGCTTCCTCGCACTCGGCTGGCGCACCGGCATCGTGGTGGCATTGTCCGTGCCGCTGGTGCTGGCGATCGTCTTTATCGTGATGAACGCGATGGGCATGGACCTGCACCGCATCACCCTCGGCGCGCTGATCATCGCGCTCGGCCTGCTGGTCGACGACGCCATCATCGCGGTCGAGATGATGGTGGTGAAAATGGAGCAGGGCTGGGACCGCGTGAAGGCGGCATCCTTTGCCTGGGAATCCACTGCGTTCCCGATGCTCACGGGAACGCTGGTCACGGCCGTTGGCTTCCTCCCTATCGGCTTCGCCAATTCGTCTGTCGGCGAATACGCCGGCGGTATCTTCTGGGTGGTTGCGATTGCGCTGGTCGCGTCGTGGTTCGTGGCGGTGATCTTCACGCCCTATATCGGAGTCAAGCTGTTGCCGAACTTCAACCACGGAAAACATAACCACGATCCGCACGCGATCTACGAGACGCGGATGTATCGCGGCCTGCGCCGTGTGATCGAATGGTGCGTGCGCCGCCGCGGCACGGTGGTGCTGGCGACCATCGGCGTGTTCGCGCTGTCGATCGTCGGTTTCACCCATGTGCAGCAGCAGTTCTTCCCGCTGTCGGAGCGCCCGGAACTGTTCCTGCAGCTGCGGCTGCCGGAAGGCACGGCGTTCAACGTGACCAAGAAAAGCGTGGAGACTGCCGAAGCGCTGCTCAAGGACGACAAGGACATCGTCACCTACACGACCTATGTCGGGCAGGGATCGCCGCGTTTCTGGCTCGGCCTCAATCCGCAGTTGCCGAACGAGGCTTTCTCCGAAACCGTGATCGTGTCGAAGGATGTCGCTGCGCGCGAACGCATCAAGACGCGTCTGGAGATGGCCGTCGCCGAGGGCTTGCTGTCGGAAGCGCGCGTGCGCGTGGACCGTTTCAATTTCGGCCCGCCGGTCGGCTTCCCGGTTCAGTTCCGTGTGGTTGGCCCGGACACCAAGACCGTGCGCGATATCGCCTACCAGGTGCGCGAGGTCATGCGCACCGAGAAGCGCGCCGTCGATCCGCATCTCGACTGGAACGAGCAGACGCCTTATCTCAAGCTGGCCGTCGATCAGGACCGCGCCCGTGCGCTCGGCCTGACGCCGCAGGACATTTCGCAATCGCTGGCGATGCTGATTTCCGGTGTGCAGGTGACGACGCTGCGTGACGGCATTGAAAAGGTCGGCGTGGTTGCCCGTGCCGTTCCGTCGGAACGGCTCGATCTCGGCCATGTCGGCGATCTGACGATCTATTCGCGAAATGGCGTGGCCGTTCCGTTGTCGCAGATCGCGAAGATCGAGTATGCCCACGAGGAACCGATCCTGTGGCGGCGTAACCGCGACATGGCGATCACCGTGCGTGCCGACATCGTCGACGGCGTGCAGGCGCCCGACGTCACCAATGCGATCTGGCCGAAACTGCAGGGCATTCGCGACAGCCTCAAGCCGGCTTACCGCATCGAGATCGGCGGCGCGATCGAGGAGTCCGAAAAGGGCAATGCGTCGATCAACAAGCTGTTTCCGCTGATGATCATCGGCATGCTGACGTTGCTGATGATCCAGTTGCAAAGCTTCTCGCGGCTGGTGCTGGTGTTCATGACCGCGCCGCTCGGAATCGTCGGTGCCTCGCTGGGGCTGAACATTGCCGGCAGCCCGTTCGGTTTCGTGGCGTTGCTCGGCCTGATCGCGCTGGCTGGCATGATCATGCGAAACTCGGTGATTCTGGTCGATCAGATCGAGACCGACGTCGAGCATGGCCTGACCCGTCGCGAAGCCATCGTCGAGGCCACGGTACGCCGGGCCCGGCCGGTGGTGCTGACGGCGCTGGCGGCGATTCTGGCCATGATTCCGCTGTCGCGGTCGGCCTTCTGGGGGCCGATGGCGATCACCATCATGGGTGGATTGTTCGTTGCAACATTCCTGACTTTGCTGTTCCTGCCCGGCCTCTATGCGTTATGGTTCAGGAAGAGTCTGGACGAGCGGGGCGAGGGCGTGGCCCCGGCACCGGCGCAACCGGGCCAGATCCAGCACGCACCGCCGCTGGCGACCGCCGCCGAATAATCGAGCTTGGTACCACTGACATGACCCTGCTTCACGACGATACCGACTCCGAAAAGAAGGCGTGCATTCTCGCCACGGCCGAGCGTTTGTTTCGCGAGATCGGCTATCTCAAGACAACGGTTGCCGACATCGCCAAGACGCTGAAGATGTCGCCGGCGAACATCTATCGCTTCTTCGATTCCAAGAAGGCGATTCATGAAGGCGTCGCGCGCCGGCTGATGAACGAGGTCGAGACCGAAGCGGAAGCCATCGCCGCCAAGACGACACACCCTGCCGTACGGCTGCGCGAGTTGCTGTCCACGGTCAGCCGCATGAACGCCGAGCGATTTGTCGGTGACGCAAAGATCCACGAGATGGTCGCCATCGCGATGGAAGAAAGCTGGGATGTCTGTGAAGCCCATATCCAGCGAATCACCATGGCGATCGCTTCGGTGATCGCAGAAGGCGCCAGAACCGGCGTGTTCAAGGTCACCGACATCGAACTGGCGGCCTTGAGCACCTGCACCGCGATGCTCCGCTTCTTTCATCCGCAGATGATCGAACAATGCGCCAAGAAGCCGGGGCCAACCCTCGATCAAATGATAGACTTTATCCTCGCAGCGCTTAGCTTAAGCGCACCCGGCACGATTCCGGGCAGCAGCGCGGGTAAAGTCTCTCATGGCTGATTTTCACTACTACGAACCTTCCCAGGGCCACGGCCTCCGGCACGATCCCTTCAATGCCATCGTCGGTCCCCGGCCCATCGGCTGGATTTCATCGAAAGACGCCAGGGGGCACGTCAATCTCGCGCCCTACAGCTTTTTCAACGCCTTCTGTTACGTGCCGCCGATCATCGGCTTTTCCTCGACGGGCTGGAAAGACAGCGTCTCCAATATCCAGGAGACGAAAGAATTCACCTGGAATCTGGTGACCAAGCATGTCGCCGAGCAGATGAACATGACGTCGGCGAGCGTGCCGCACGAAACCGATGAGTTCACGATTTCCGGACTGACCAAGGTGGCCTCGCGCAAGGTCGATGTGCCGCGGGTCGGCGAGAGCCTCGTCTCGTTCGAATGCAAGCTGACCCAGATGATCCAGCTTCAGGGCGCCGACGGCAAGAAGGCCGACGCCTGGGTCACCTTCGGCGAGGTCGTCGCAGTCCATATCGACAAGAGCCTGATCGTGGACGGCGTCTACCAGACCGCCGAGGCCTATCCGATCCTGCGCGCGGGGCGGATGGGCGACTATGTCCAGGTCCGGCCCGACATGATGTTCGAGATGGTGCGGCCGCGGTAGCGGCATTTTGGCTCAAGTCTTGGTGATTTTTTACGGTCTTGCCGATTGTTTAGGAGCCCGGTGCGGAACGTTGCGCCACCCTGCAGGTTATTGAACCGTAGGTATTTTTGGGGGCTTTCGCGTCAAACGCGACACAACGTCGAAGCTGGTTTTCAGCATTGCCGCAGCTAGTGTCCGTATCCGACGTTTGCCTCATTTTGCGGCGCCTCCGGTGCAAACGTCTGATACGTAGGGCACTAGAAGATTATGATTCTAGTGATCCTTTGGTTCTGACATTCGTAAAGGTGCCTGCGAAAGATATGATACGAATGTCAGAACCGGATCACTAGAGTTGAGGCATGATTTAAACGGAATCCACTCCCCGGTTTCGGGATCATGCCCTAGCATTTCAGTCCCGTGGTCATGCTGGCCTTTCCACGAAAGGATCGTCCCATGAGCTTTTCCTTCCGCCGCGATCTCATCACCCGTCCGATCTTCAAGTGGGCGCACAAGGCGCTGCCGCCGATGTCCGACACCGAGCGCGAGGCGCTCGAAGCCGGTGACGTCTGGTGGGATGCCGACCTGTTCACCGG
>JAGVII010000202.1 GCA_020056155.1 Afipia sp. | reverse complement strand
GTTGACCAGTGATGCTACGCCGACCCGCCTGAAACGGTCTCGTCTAGCACCGGTTTCAATCTGGGCGATCCTCAAGAGCGCATCGAACGTGGATGTGATCTTCTGCACTTCTACCATTGCTGTCTGAATTAGAGTTCGGCTTTTGTCAGTATTTTCGGCGGCGTTTGCGGCCTCCAGCATCAGAAACAAGCGAGAAATCGGCGTTCTCAGGTCGTGGGCGATATCTGTTGTAACCTGCTTCATGGCGCTAACGTTTGCCTGCAACTGTCCGAGAGCCACGTTGACCGCCGCTGCCAACGCGTCGATATCGTCCTTTCGCGGCGATATCGGGAGGCGCCTGCCGAGTTCCCCGGACCCGACCATTCGCATCACGTTGGAGAGAGTGGCAATGCGGTGCCTCGTATTGAATGCCAGCAGTGCACCTCCCCCGAGCCCAGCCGCCAGGACGATCGCCGTAGCCCAACCAAAGCTGATCAGAGCGATATACCTAAGGCGATTCGTATCGTCATAACTGACCCCGACCACAAGTTCGTTGGACCCGAGATTCTGCATGTAGAGTCGATAATTCGTCGATGCGATTGCGAGGTCACGGACATCCAGGGTGGAAAGGCCCTTAGGCGCCCCGGAAAGCTCGATATTGCCCACGACAAACCTGCCGTCCGAGCTACGCAGCGAATACAACGTCTCCTGCCCGCGGATAGCTGGGCCGTGATTGGCGATCATCGCCTTCGCGCCGTCAAGTCCGCGGGTGATAAACGCAGTCTCAATCTCGCGAAAGCGCTCCATTACATGGGAATCAAGCCGCTCATAGAGGTAAGATGCTGTAAGATTATAAGCAACGAGGTTAGCCCAGAAATAGACAAGTAGAAAAAGTAGAACATAGAGCGTAGCAATCCGAAACGAAGTGCTGCGTGTAATACTACCGTGGCGCATGGATGCTATATCCGGTGTTGCGAGTGGTATGGAGGAGAGGGATTTCGAACGGCTTATCGATTTTACTGCGCAACCGGCTTATATGCGTCTCAACCACAGTACTCTGTGGATCGAAGTTGAAGTTCCATATGCGTTCCAGAAGCATTGTTCTGGTGAGGATGCGCCCTTCATTTCGCATCAACAATTCGAGGAGCGCAAACTCGCGCGGCAGCAGTTCGATCACCGTGCCACCGCGCGTCGCCAGCCTTCGCACCAGATCAAGTTCGAGGTCAGCGACCTTAAGTTTGGTCTTCTCGGACGAGATCGGCGGACGCCGCGCCAGCGCGTTAACCCGTGCAGTCAATTCTGAAAACGCAAATGGTTTGACCAGATAGTCGTCAGCGCCGGCCTCGAGGCCTTCGACGCGATCATCCACGCCCCCCATGGAAGTGAGGAACAATACGGGAGTTTTCGCGCCGGCTGCGCGCAAGCTCCTAACGAGCGCCAGCCCATCTATTCCGGGTATCATTCTGTCTACGATTGCGACGTCGAATGCCTCGCGCAGTCCGACTCCCAGGGCGTCTCTTCCATCTCTGATAACGTCGACCGTGTGGCCCGCCTCCGTGAGGCCCTTCGAAAGGTATTCGCTTGTGCGGCTATCGTCCTCGACGAGAAGAATTTTCATAAGCATTGATTTCCAGGCGTCGGCCACGCCGTCGCTCCCTTGACCTCTTGCATTGCAGCGGCCTGCCATACCCAAGGGGACAGCACGCGGTTCGTATCTCCATTATGGATTTTTGCGGGTTGGATCCCGCTTGAGAGACAGATGAGGTCTTGCCAAGACCGGGACGAACCGAAGGGTTCGTCCCGGGAAACATTCGTGGCTTACTTGATTTCTGTGACCGTGATGCGGCCGTTGACCCGGTCGGCGATGAACTCGATCGCCTGCCCCTCCTTGACCTTTTCCAACATGGCCCCATCGGCCACGACAAACACCATAGTCATGGCGGGCATCTCAAGGTTCTTGAGTTCGCCATGCTTGATGGTCAGTTTTTTTTGTGCGGCATCGATCTTCTGGATTTCACCCTTTGTATATTCTTGAGCGAAGGCAACTCCGCCAACGGTGAGCACAATGGCGAGCGCCGAGAGTATTTTTGTTGTAGTTCTCATAGCGTGTATCCTTCGTATTGTTCGGGTTATTTTGAAACCTGGATGTCGCCCTTCATGCCGGATTCATAGTGACCTGGGATCAGGCATGCGAACACATAGTCTCCAGCATTTGAGAACGTCCAAACGAT
>JAGVII010000489.1 GCA_020056155.1 Afipia sp. | reverse complement strand
GCGGATGTCGCGCGTCTTGCCGCGCTGCTTCACCCGCACGCCCTGCACGCCGTTGTCGTCGGCGATCAGCGACAGCGCGCGCGTCTCGAACATCACGTCGATGCCTTCGCGCGCCGCCGACTTGTGCAAGGCCTCAACCAGCCCCGGGCCGCCGCCCCAGGCCTCGACCGTCAGGCCACCCCAGAACTTGAACTTGCCGTCGACCTTGAACGCCTGACGCCCGTAGATCGGAACGAAGCGCACGCCCTTGCCGCGCATCCAGTTCATGGTGGCATGGCTGCGGCGCACCAGCAGTTCGACCATGTCGGGATGGGTCCGGTTCTGCGTCACCCGCGCCATATCGTCGAAGAACTGGTCTTCGCTGTAGGTACCGAAGTCGGTGTTTTCCTTTTCGCTGTCCGACAGATCCGGCATCAGCGCGTAGAGATCTTCCACCGTGTTGTAGGCCACGCGCATGGCGCCAGCCGTGAAAGTGGAGTTACCGCCATGTTCGCCTTCCGGCGCGCATTCAAGCACCGCAACGCTGACACCATGCTCACGCGCGGCGAGCGCCGCGCACATCGCGGCATTGCCCGCACCCACAACAACAACGTCGTACTCGCTCATGATCATCCTCGTCACCGCGGCCCTTGTGCAGCAATCGCCGGCTGGAACATCAGCCTTGAGATTTGACTCGCGCCGGACCGTTTTCCTGTCGTTCTATTAGACAGAACATCATTCTATTATTTTCGTAAGCGAGAATTTCTTACACCGCTTTCGCGGATAAGTTCAAGCGCCGGGCATGCCGGCGCGCTATTTCGCGAATGACCGTTTCGGATACTTGTGCAGCGCGACGGCGTCGGCTTTCCCGTCTGTCTGCGGATAAAGCTCGCGCACCATCGGATCGTGACCGGGGATCACGCGATCGGGATGACCGGCAAGACGCTCGACAATCTTCCAGCCTTCCATCATGTCGCCGAGGTTGTAGACGATCGGAAACGGATTGCCCCGATGCATGTTGCCGTAATAGTGCGCGGCGTCGGAGGCCAGCACCACCGGCCCGCGCTCGGTTTCGACGCGCACCACCTGAAGACCGTCCGAATGTCCGCCGACGTGATGCAAGGTCACGCCCGGCGCGATCTCGTCGTCACCATCGTGAAACACGACACGGTCGCTGAACACATGACGCACCATCAGCGTGACGTCCTCGGCCGAGAACGGATGGCGCAACAGGCCATGGCACATGCAGCGGCCGGTAGCGAAGCTCATCTCGCGGTCCTGCAAATGAAATCGCGCATTGGGAAAGCGATCGAGATTGCCCGCATGATCGTAGTGCAGATGCGTGATGACCACATCGCGAATGCTGTCCGGCCGGACACCGAACTGCTCCAGCGCATCGGCGGGATTGATGGTCAGGCTGCGCGACCGCTCACGCGCCGCGGCGTCGTTGAAGCCGGTATCGACCAGAATGTCGCCGTCCCTGCCGCGGATAAGCCAGACGAAGTAATCGAGATCGGTGCCTTCGTTGTGAACATCCGGCGTAAGATAGTTCTGGTGCGGCTGGCGTCCCGTCATCGTCGCGTAACGGATTGCGTAGATCTCGCTGTGATGGGCCAAGGCGTTCCTCGTCGGCTGTTGTTTTGCCGACACTCTGCACGTCGCCTGCCATCACGACAAGCCGCGAGAGGGAATGGCCTGCGTTACGCCAGCGCCGTGGAATAGATCGTCATCGCCCCTATTCCGATGGTGACAACGCCGACAATCGCCTGAAGCCCGCGATTGGCCCATGTCAGCGACCTTGCGGAAACCGCCAGCGGCACCGCGATCACGGTCGACAGCGCGCCCATTCCGAGCATGGAGCCAATTCCGAACAGTAGAATGTAGATCAGTCCATGCAGCGGATTTTCGAACTGCGAGACGGCCAGCACTAGCAGCGCGGCAGAGCCCGCCATGCCGTGCATCAGTCCGACCAGCAAGGAGCGCCAGCGGAAGCCGTGCCGATGGTCATGACTGCTGCGCTGGTGCGGGACGGCGTCCGCGCCGTGACTGTGAAGATGAAGATGCGCGGTGCCATCGGCGTGGCGATGCTGATGAAAATGCGCGCGGTCGCGCCAGAGCCGCCACAGCACATGCGCGCCGAGCCCGACCAGCATGATGCCGACGGCGGTCTCCAGCGGACCCGCCAGATGCTCCGGAATCGTATGACCAAGAATGATCGCCGCGCCGGCGAAAATGAGCAATGTGATGGTGTGACCCAGCCCCCAGGTCAGCCCGTGCTTGACGATATCGCTGGTGCTCGAACGCCGCGCCGCAATGCTGGACACTGCTGCGACGTGATCGGCCTCGAGGGCGTGTTGCATTCCGATAAGAAAGCCGAGGCCTAGAATTCCGAACATTCGCGTGACG
>JAGVII010000123.1 GCA_020056155.1 Afipia sp. | reverse complement strand
CGGATTCACGATGGGCGGCCTGAACTATGTGGTGACCGTGCTACAGGCCCGCACGCGCGGAATGACGCTGATGCGGATGCCGCTGACGGTGTGGGGGATATTTACGGCGACAGTCATGGCGCTGCTCGCCTTTCCGGCGCTGTTCGTCGCGTCGGTGATGATGCTTCTGGACCGGCTTCTCGGCACCAGTTTTTTCATGCCCACTCTCGTAGAGATGGGTCAGCAGATGAAATACGGCGGCGGCAGTCCGCTGCTATTCCAGCACCTGTTCTGGTTCTTCGGCCATCCAGAGGTCTATATCGTTGCGCTGCCGGCGTTCGGCATTGTGTCTGATCTGATCAGTACGCATGCGAGAAAGAATATCTTCGGTTATCGCATGATGGTGTGGGCGATCGTCGGAATCGGCGCGCTGAGCTTCGTGGTCTGGGCGCACCATATGTATGTTAGCGGCATGAATCCGAAATTCGGGTTCTTCTTCGCTACGACAACGCTGATCATCGCGATCCCGACAGCCATCAAGGTCTATAACTGGGTTCTGACGCTATGGCGCGGCGACATCCATCTAACCGTGCCGATGCTGTTCGCGCTTGGATTCATCGTCACGTTCGTCAACGGCGGACTGACCGGCCTGTTCCTTGGCAACGTCGTCGTGGACGTGCCGCTATCCGACACGATGTTCGTCGTCGCCCATTTCCACATGGTGATGGGCGTGGCGCCGATCATGGTGGTATTTGGCGCGATCTATCATTGGTATCCGAAGGTCACCGGACGGATGCTCAGCGATTGGATGGGCAAGTTTCACTTCTGGGTCACGTTCCTTGGAGCCTATGCAATCTTCTTCCCTATGCACTATCTCGGCCTGCTGGGTGTACCGCGCCGCTATCACGACATCGGCGATACGGCTTTCGTCCCGGCATCCGCCCACGACCTGAATGCATTCATGAGTGTGGCGGCCCTGGTTGTCGGGTTCGCTCAGCTTGTGTTCGTGTTCAATCTATTCTGGAGCCTGCGCAGGGGAAAGGAAGCGGGCGGCAATCCGTGGAACGCCACCACGCTGGAATGGCAAACGCCGGAGACGCCGCCGGCACACGGCAACTGGGGCAAGGAACTCCCTGTCGTGTATCGCTGGGCGTACGATTACAGCGTTCCGGGAGCTGCGCGGGATTTCATCCCGCAAAATGAGCCGCCGTCCGGTTTGACAGGGCAAGGGGTTCACGCATGACCGCCGTCCTCCTGTTCATGGCTGGAATCGCGGCCATTGCGGGATGGTGGCTCTCGCAGCAACGGCTGGCCGCGAAACCCTGGCTGGAAGAAGGCGCGATTGGTGACTTTGCCGGCGGAAGCGTTTCGTCGTTGCCACCGTCGAAAATTGGGTTGGGTGTGTTTCTCGCGGTCGTCGGCTCGCTGTTTGCGCTGTTCATCAGCGCGTACACCATGCGCATGGAGTTGACCGACTGGCGCTCGCTGCCTGTGCCCAGGCTGTTGTGGTTCAATACCGGCGTTCTGATCGTCAGCAGCGCCGCGCTGCAATGGGCTCAGGCCGCGGCTCGCAGGGATGACAGCGACAATGTTCTGATTGGTCTTCTTGCAGGGGGTATCTCCTCTGTTGTGTTCGTGATTGGTCAGTTGCTTGCGTGGCAGCAGCTGAATGCCGGGGGCTATTTTCTGGCGGCCAATCCGGCCAACGCTTTCTTCTATCTCATCACGGCGGTTCATGGGCTGCATGTGCTCGGCGGCCTCGCGGCGCTGGGCAGAACCATCGTGAAGGCATGGCGCGGTGTTGAAATCCCCAAACTTCGCCTAAGCATCGAGTTGTGCACCATGTATTGGCACTTCCTGCTGCTGGTTTGGTTGATCCTGCTCGCGTTGTTGACAGGCTGGGCGGACGATTTTGCCGCCATTTGCCGCCAGCTGTTGACCTAGGAGGGTGAGACAGATGGCAGAAACCGCACTGAGAAACGTCGGGCAACATCCTCAGGCGCGTCCGTCAGGCCTGCGAGGCATTGCTGCCGACTGGTCCTCGGATCAGCGGACATTCAAGGATGTCTCGTGGGGCAAGGCCATGATGTGGATCTTCCTCCTCAGTGACACCTTCATCTTCGGTTGCTTTCTATTGTCCTACATGACGGCGCGCATGTCGACGACGGTGCCGTGGCCGAATCCCAGTGAAGTCTTCGCCCTGGAGATTGCGGGACATCATCTTCCACTCATTTTGATTGCGATCATGACCTTCGTGCTGATCAGCAGCAGCGGAACGATGGCGATGGCCGTCAATTACGCTTACCGCCGCGATCGCCGCAAGACGGCGATACTGATGCTGGTAACCGCTATTTTTGGCGCGATGTTTGTCGGGATGCAGGCTTTCGAGTGGACCAAGCTGATCACCGAAGGAGCCCGGCCGTGGGAAAACCCGTGGGGTGCAGCGCAATTCGGCGCGAGCTTCTTCATGATTACCGGTTTCCACGGAACCCACGTGACCATCGGTGTGATATTTTTGCTCATCATCGCGCGAAAGGTCTGGCGCGGGGATTTCGACACGGAAAGACGGGGCTTTTTCACGAGCAGGAAGGGACAGTATGAGATCGTCGAAATCACCGGGCTGTACTGGCATTTTGTCGATCTGGTGTGGGTGTTTATCTTTGCTTTCT
>JAGVII010000640.1 GCA_020056155.1 Afipia sp. | reverse complement strand
TGGTCTTCCCAGTAGCCGCCCTTGTAGTCGTTGGTGACCTCCAGCGAGACCACGTATTTCGGGTTCTTGAACCCGAGCTTGGTCGGCACCCGGATCTTCATCGGGTAGCCGTAGGCGCGCGGCAGGATCTCGTTGTCGAACCTGAACGTCATCTGGGTCTGCGGATGCAGCGCACTCGGCATGTCCAGGGGCGAGTTGTAGCCGTCCACGTCGGCGCAGTTGAACCAGACGTACTTTGCCTTGGTGTCCGCGCCGACCAGTTGCAGGAAGTGACTGAGCCGCACGCCGGTCCAGCTCCCGATCGCGCTCCAGCCCTCGACGCAGATATGCCGCGTGATCTGGTTTTCCTGCGGCAGCTTGTAAAGCTCATCGAGCGTCCAGGACTTCTTGTTCTCGACCAGACCACGCACCTCGAGCTTCCAGGCCGAGCCGTCGATGTCCGGCGCATCGTCCAGCGCATAGTAGCCGTTGAACGGAAACGGCCGCGTGATCGCGCTTTCCAGGAAGGTCGGCGCCAGCGTGTTCGGATTGAACAGCTTCGCCTGCACCGCGTCGTTGAATTTCGAAATCTGCGTCAGCATCGATTCGGCGGAAAAGCTGTCGGTGACATCGCAGCCCGTCAGCAGCGTCAGCGCGCCAAGGCTGGCGCCGCCGGCGATGAAACGGCGGCGCGACAGTTCCGGCATCAGCCGGGTGGCGTCCTTCACAAGCAACTGCTTGTCGACGCCGGGGATCAGAAGTTTGCGGATGCGACCCATGGTTCGTTCCTCAGAATCCAAAGCGCTCGGATTGAAGTACCTGCTGCGATATCGGCACAATCGACCCCCCTCTCCCCGCCGGGGAGAGGTGAAGCGGCGCTTTCGGCGCGTTCAAATTCCACATGATTTGAACTCCCCTCAGCGGCCGATAATCATCGCGCGCAGGCTTTTCGGCACCAGCAGCGCCAGCACGACGTGGATCACCAGAAACCCGACGATCGCGGCCATGCAGAAGAAGTGCACGTAACGCGCCACGTCGTAGCCGCCGAACACCGCGGTCAGCCATTGCAACTGCACCGGCTTCCAGATCGCCAGACCCGACAGCACGATCAGGATGCCGACCACGATGATGCCGGCATACAGCAGCTTCTGCACATAGTTGTAGGTGGAGAGATCGGCATGCGACAGCTTGCCGGTGAGCGCGGCCCTGGTGTCGCCGACGACGCCGTCGACCGTGATCGGCAGCAGCTTCCTGCGGAAGCGCCCGGTGATCAGGCCCAGCGTCAGATAGACCAGGCCATTGACCATCAGCAGCCACATCGCCGCGAAATGCCATTGCAGCGCGCCGCCGAGCCAGCCGCCCAGCGTGATCGAGCGCGAGAAGCGCAAACCATCGAACAGCGGCGAGGCGTTGTAGATCTGCCAGCCCGACATGATCATCAGGATCATCGCCACTGCGTTGATCCAGTGAACGATCCGGACCCAGCCGGGCTGAATGATCCTGTTCGTCCCGGTGGCCGGAGCCGCTGCCGGCGAACGATCTGCGGAGATGCTGGACATGAACTTTTCCGGTTTCACGATGTCACAAACACCATACGCGGCATTCTAGTCCCTGTTACGCCGCGCAGCATAAAAATCGCCATCGACGACAGTGGTGAAACGCGCGACCGCTGTTCACAAAGCCGCGAGCAGAACCGCGCCAACCCGGTAACATTCGCTATTCGATGATGCGGAACCAGGTCGCCAGCGGCGGGCTGTCCGGTTTGCCGTCGGACGCGTCGCGGTCATCAGCCGATAGTTTGTAAATTTGCACATTCACGTCTGCGATCAGCAACTCGGTCCCGGCGAGCGCATGACGGGCACACTCGTCCGAGTGCGCATCAACCGGATTCTCAAGCAGCTTCTCGAACTTTTCCTTGTCCCGGTTCAATCGCGCGAGGATCTCACCGAGAACCTCCAGCTGTTCGCTCATGTCCATCAACGCGATGGAGATGACGCCCGTTCCATAGCTCAAAAGGACTAGGGTTGCGGCGCGCCGTATTAAAATTCGCGCAAGGAACTGGCCAGGAAAGAGTGTGAAACGCCGCAACTGCGCTTCACGAAAATGAAAGCGATCACTCTTGCTTCACCTCTCCCGCTTGCGGGGGAGGTCGGCGCGTCTTGCGCGCCGGGAGGGGGAAGCTTTGCAGGCCCCCTCCCCAATAAACGGGAGAGGGAGCACATCATGCCCGTGGCATTGCTGCACGAAAGCGTCGCCAGCCTTACGACGCCGGCATCAGCACGGTATCGACAACGTGGATGACGCCGTTGGACTGATTGACGTCGGCGATGGTGACCGCCGACTTGCCACCCTTGGCATCGATCAGCCAGACCTTCTTGCCGTCGAGCTTCACGGTGAGGGGTTCACCTTCCACCGTGGTGAGCTTCTTGCCGTCGGTGAGATCGGCCGCATTCATCTTGCCTGCGACGACATGGTAGGTGAGGATCTTGGTCAGCGTCGCCTTGTTCGCAGGCTTCACCAGATTGTCGACGGTGCCCTTCGGCAGCTTGCCGAATGCCACATTGGTCGGCGCGAACACGGTGAACGGACCCTTGCTGGCCAGAGTATCGACCAGGCCGGCGGCCTTCACAGCAGCAACCAGCGTGGTGTGATCCTTCGAGTTGACCGCGTTCTCGACGATGTTCTTCGACGGATACATCGGGGCGCCGCCGACCATCACGGTCTTCTCGCCCGACATTTCGCTTTTACCCATCTTGTCCTGCGCCTGCGCAGGCACGGTGATGGACGCTGTGAGAGCCAATGCGCCGATTGCGGCGGCGGACAACAGAGCAATACGATTCGACATGTTTTCGTCTCCCGATGAATTTGAAAGCCCGGCAGATATCCGCAGGGCGGTAACGGGCAACGGGTCTTACATGGATCGACCGCGCTGCCGTTGACCGAGTTACGGGCCCCGCAGCAGCGCGTTTCAGAAAATAAATCTTCGGGATGCTGAAACTTTTCGCGTTCACGCGGAATCAGAACACGGCGGCGAGCCGGATT
>JAGVII010000871.1 GCA_020056155.1 Afipia sp. | reverse complement strand
TGATCCAGATCTTCACCAAGCTCGAGGTGCCGGCCTCAACCGCAGCCTGGGGCAGCGCGACGCAGGTATTCGATGTCCTCGACGCCGCACTTGAAAAGGGTCCGTTCCTGCTGGGCGACAAATTCTCCGCCGCCGACATCATCATCGGCTCAGGACTGAATTTCGCGATCAGGCTGTTCAAAATGGTGCCAACGCGGCCGTCATTCGACCGTTATATCGATGCCTGCTCGGCACGGCCGGCCTTTCAGCGCGCAGAGATGATCGCGGCGGGGTGATAGCGAGCGTTGCTCTCCCTTCCCTCTCCCACAAGGGGAGAGGGAAGAAAACACATACTCAGTTCGTTCTAACTTCCACTCTCTGAACTATCGGACGCCTTCAGCGCATCGGGATGCGGCATCGAAATGATATTGTAGCCGGAATCGACAAAGTGGATCTCGCCGGTGACGCCGCCGGAGAGGTCCGACAGAAGATAAAGCGCCGTGCCGCCCAGTTCATCGAGCGTCACACCCCGCCCTAGCGGCGAGTGCTTCTGCTGAAACGCAAACATCGCCCGCGAATCGCCGATCCCCGAGCCGGCGAGCGTGCGCACCGGGCCGGCGGAAATCGCATTGACGCGAATGCCGGCGCGGCCGAAGTCCGCCGCAAGATACCGCGTCGACGCCTCCAGCGCCGCCTTGGCGACGCCCATCACATTGTAGTTTGGCATGACGCGGGTCGAACCGCCGAAGGTGAGCGTCACGATCGAGCCGCCGTTCGGCATCATTTCCGATGCGCGCCTGGCAACCTCGGTAAACGAGAAGCACGAGATCACCATGGTGCGCGAGAAATTCGCGCGGGTGGTGTCGGCGTAGCGGCCCTTCAGTTCGTTCTTGTCGGAGAAGCCGATGGCATGAACGATGAAATCAATCGATCCCCACTTCTCCTTCATCGCGGCAAAGGCCGCATCGACGCTGGCGATGTCTTCGACGTCACAGGGCAGGATCAGCGGCGCGTTCAGCGATTCCGCCAGCGGCTTGACGCGTTTGCCGAGCGCATCGCCCTGATAGGTGAAGGCAAGCTCCGCGCCGTGGGCATGCAGCGCTTTCGCGATGCCCCATGCGATCGAATGATCGTTGGCGACACCCATGATGAGTCCGCGCTTGCCTTGCATCAGTCCAGACATGTCAAAATTCCTGGGGCCCGGCCTGGTGACCCGCCTCATCCGTCATTGCGAGCGGAGCGAAGCAATCCAGACCTACGTTGAAAATTGGAAAATGAAACCGGAAGCTGGATTGCTTCGTCGCTGCGCTCCTCGCAAAGACAGATCAAGCATCCAGCCGCTTGAACACCAGTGTCGCGTTGGTGCCGCCGAAGCCGAACGAATTCGACAACACCGTGCCGAGCTTGGCACCGTCGATGCGCTTGCGCGCGATCGGCATGTCGGCGAAGGCGGGATCGAGTTCGGTGATGTTGGCGCTCTCGCAGATGAAGCCGTTGTTCATCATCAGCAGCGAATAGATCGACTCGTGCACGCCGGTCGCGCCCTGCGAATGCCCCGTCAGCGACTTGGTCGCCGAGATCGGCGGACATTTATCGCCCGAACCGAACACTTCGCGGATGGCTTCCATTTCCTTCAGATCGCCAACGGGCGTCGAGGTGGCATGCGGATTGATGTAGTCGATCTTGGATTGCACCGTGCTCAGCGCCATGCGCATGCAGCGCACTGCGCCCTCGCCCGACGGGGCGACCATATCCACGCCGTCGGATGTCGCGCCATAGCCGACGATCTCGGCGTAGATCTTCGCGCCGCGTGCCTGGGCATGCTCCAGTTCTTCCAGCACCAGAACGCCGGCGCCGGCCGAAATCACGAAACCGTCGCGATTGACATCATAAGCCCGCGACGCGATGGCCGGCGTGTCGTTGTACTTGGACGACAACGCACCCATCGCATCGAACAGCACCGACAGCGACCAGTCGAGTTCTTCGCAGCCACCCGCGAAGACGATATCCTGCTTGCCCATCTGGATGGTTTCGTAAGCGTTGCCAACGCAATGGTTCGACGTCGCGCAGGCCGACGAGATCGAGTAGCTGACGCCCTTGATCTTGAACCAGGTCGCGAGCGTCGCGGATGGTGATGATGACATGCCCTTGGGCACGGCAAAGGGACCTACGCGCTTCGGCCCCTTGGTGCGCGCGATGTCGGCGGCCTCGATCAGCGTCCGGGTCGATGGCCCGCCCGAGCCCATGATGATGCCGGTGCGGATGTTGGAAATATCGGAAGGCTCGAGGCCGGAGTCGCGGATCGCCTGCTCCATCGCCACATGATTCCATGCGGCGCCATCGCCGAGGAAACGCATGGCACGGCGATCGACCACGTCGGCGGGATTCAGCGTCGGCGCACCTTGGACCTGCGAACGGAAGCCGAGCTTGACGTAATCTTCGGCCCGCGAGATTCCGGGCTTCGCCTCGTAGAGACTCGCAAGCACTTCCTGAGTGTTGTTTCCGATGGAAGAGACAATGCCCATCCCCGTGACCACAACCCGCCTCATGATCCCTCGC
>JAGVII010000008.1 GCA_020056155.1 Afipia sp. | reverse complement strand
ATGCAGCCCGTACGAAAAACCAAGGTCGGACGGGCCGATGTAGACGCCGGCGATGCCTTTCACATCGAGGATCGATTCCAGATTCTCCACTGCGGTCTTGGTCTCGATCATCGGAATGCAGAGCGTCTCGTCATTGGCGGTCTGCTGATAGGTGCCGGCGGAGCCATACATCATGGCGCGGATCGGGCCGTTGCTGCGGGTGCCGCGCGGCGGATATTTCGCGGCGGCGACGAAGCGTTCGGCCTCTTCCCTGGTGTTGATCATCGGACAGATCACGCCATAGGCGCCACCATCGAGCACCTTGCCGATGATGCCGGGCTCGTTCCACGGCACGCGCACCATCGGCGTCACCGGATGCGCCTGCATCGCCTGGAAGCACTGGATCATCGACTGATAGTCCTGCACGCCGTGCTGCATATCGACCGTGACGCTGTCGAAACCGCATTGCGCCATCACCTCGGCAGAGAAGCCGGAGGGGATCGCAAGCCAGCCGTTGACGACGACTTTGCCGGCAGCCCAGACGTCCTTGACCTTGTTTGCCATTCGTTTGTTTCCCGTTTCTGTCTTGATTGTTGCTTCTTGGTTTGGGCGCGGGTCATGCATGAGCTGCCCTCCGGCTGAACCCCGATCCTCGACCTATCCCGTCGCGTTGGCAACGGCGGCATCGTCGATCCCGACCGACCGCGCTGTTGCCGTGATGGAATTCCAGGTCTCGTCGGTGAGGGGCACGCCGTTTTTGGTCCGTTCCGCGCGCGTCGCTGCTTCCGGTTCGCCCGGAATCAGAACCGCGTCATGACCCTGCGCCAGCTTGCTGTCCTTGAAATAGGCGATGTAGCGGGCGACCTCGCCGTCGAAGAAATGCGCAGGATCGACGACCTTCGGATCGATGTAGATCGCGAGCATGCCGTTGGAAAAACGCCGGTCGGTCTTGGTCGCGCCGTTACCGGTCAGCGCGCCGCCGAGCAGTTCGCACATCAGCGCGAGGCCCGAGCCCTTGTGCTCGCCGAAGGCGCGGATTGCGCCCTTGCCCTGAGCGTGGATGCGCGGACCGTCGGGGTCGTACGGCCCGTAAAGGACATGCGGGTCCTCGCTGAGCGAACCGTCCTCATCGACCAGCGCGCCCTTCGGCAGCTTCTTGCCACCGCGGCTCGCCACCATCACCTTGCCTTCGGCAACGATCGAGGTTGCGAAGTCCAGCACCACCGGCCCCTGCCCCGGACGCGGAATGCCGACGCAATACGGCGCGGTGGAGAGCTTGCGCGCAACGCCGCCATAGGGCGCGACCAGCACGGAGCCAGCCGCGTTGACGAAATAGATCGAGATCAGCCCTTCGGCAGCGGCCATTTCGGCCCAGTCGCCGACGCGCCCGAGATGGCCGGAATTCTTCAGCGTCATCGCCGAAAGCCCGTTGGCCTTGCATTTGTCGATGCCGACCCGCACCGCCTGCGGCGTCACCGTCTGGCCGTAGCCGAAGCCGCCATCGATCACGGCGAGCGACGGCGTATCCACCACCAGCTTGATGGTCTGGTCAGGGACAATGGCGCCTCTTTCGCCCACTTCACATACTGCGGAACGCGGATGACCCCGTGGCTGTCGTGTCCGGTCAGATTCGCCGTGGTCAGATAGGTGGCGATGCGCTCTGCCTCGGCCTTGGAGGAGCCGGCACGCGAAAAGATGTCGGCGACGAAGCCGATGAGTTTCTGGGAGTTTATTGTAACCATGATGTAGACGTTTGCCCTGCTATGGCCGCCTGGATAAGCGGCTCTGATTGCTTCGTTATCATACAACTCGTCAGGCTTTGCCGCCGAGGGCGAGGCGGCCAGTAGATGTCCGAAAAACGGGATTGTCCACCGATCCGGGCAGGATTCATTCAAACATCCGATCATTGCGCTGCAGCGCGCGAACGACCCGAAAGCATGACGAAGCGGCCGGAATCCCCCACTGTCACACAACCGACAGAAGACGCCGCTACCGCGATTTTATCATTTTGTGTGCACTGCGCCACATTCTCGGGTGAACCAAATCGTGGTATTAACGACGAATACTTATCGCCCGCAAACGATGGTGCCTAGAAATGTCTTTTCCCGCTACGAGTTTTGATTTTCGCCGTTTCCGCAGCGTCGTGCTCTCCGCAGCCGTTATGATGGTGCCCGCATTTGCGCAGGCCGATTCAGCCCCGTTTGCCAGTTTTGCCGGCAACTGGTCTGGAAATGGCACGATCACCATCGCCGAAGGCGGAACCGAGCGTATCCGTTGCCGGGGCACTTACACCGTCGATGGCAGCGGCAACAACCTGCACCAGGTCCTGCGCTGTGCGAGCGACAGCTACAGGTTCGAACTGACCAGCGACATCGCCGCGCGCGGCGGCAGCATCACCGGCTCCTGGAGCGAAGCAAGCCGCGGCGTCAACGGCAGTGTCGAAGGCAGCATCGCCAACGGACAGGTCACCGCGCTGGTCCAGACCAATGGCTATGCGGCGACCTTCAACGTCACGACCCGCGGCAACAGGCAATCGGTCAATATCAGTTCCAAGGGTGAACTGCGCGGCGTGACCATCAATCTGGCAAAAAGCAACTAAGCCCGCCT
>JAGVII010000280.1 GCA_020056155.1 Afipia sp. | reverse complement strand
TTGCAAATGCGCAAGAAGCGATTACACGTAGCCAAGATGCGCTTACTTTTGTTGTCGGAGCGGGAATTCGGCACGATGACAATATCTATCGGCTCAACTCGGCTACCGATGTTCAGGCGTTAACCGGCAAGTCGGAGCGGTCGGATCAGATTCGTACTGTGACCGCTGGGATACGGCTGGATGAACAATTTTCCCAGCAGCATGTACTTGTGGCCGCCGGGGTTACGGACAATCGCTACCAGACCTACAGCAACCTGAATTTCGTAGCGAAGAATTACCAGGCGGAATGGCAGTGGTATTTGACTTCCAGATTTACCGGCCGTGTTGCTGCCGATCGAGCGCAGACCTTGGCTGATTTCCGTGACTATCAGGGCACCACTTCCCGAAATATCGTAACGACCGAAAATCGCCGCTTTGTAGCCGATTGGTGGGCCACCGGCGGCTGGCATCTGGTGGGTGGTGCGGTCGAGACTCGTCAAAGCTATAGCCAGCAAAACACGACTACTGCGTCATCGAGCCGACTGCGCTCTGGAGAGGGTGGGGTTCGCTACGCGACGGAAAGTGGCGATTCGGTGACGTTGCTTGAGAGACGCGGTAACGGCGAATATCCTGATCGCGCGGTCGATACGGTGGCGCTGCTCGACAACCGGTTTAGCCAGAACGAAACAGAGTTGTCGATTGGTTATCGAGTCTCTGGCAAGTCGATTCTTACCGGGCGACTGGCGCGTGTCGAGCGGAAGCACGACAACGTACCGGAGCGTGATTACACAGGAACGACGGGACTGCTGGATTGGCGTTGGGATCCGACCGCTCATCTTGGGGTCAATCTTTCGGCGGGGCGAGACATCGTCAGTTATCAAAATGCCACCAGCAGCTACTACACCAATGATCGGCTATCCATCGCTCCAATCTGGTTGATGTCGGCGAAAACCTCCTTGGGGCTTCGCTATGAACAGAATTGGCGAGATTACCAAGGCGCCGTGACGCCCGTTGCTGTTGCACGTGAGGATCGGGTTCGCGTTGTCGGTCTCAATCTTGTCTGGGCCCCGACCACAATGGTTTCCGTTACCGGCGCCTTTCATCGCGAGAAGTTGTCGTCCAACATATCGGCATTCGAGTACACGGCTAACATTGCATCGTTGTCCGTGCAAGCATGGTTCTAAAGGACGTGCGCATTGGCCGAAAAGGCCTATGCATAAGGCTTGGCGAGACGTTGGCGTTGTTTCCCATCTATAACCTTCGGCGTTAGTCCATTCGCACCATTTCATTACATGGGCATCGTCGATACGATGGGTACCGTCACAAGGTCGGTATTGCGAGGGCCTTGCCGTGATGCAAACGTCTTTCGGGGAGCCAAGAAGTGAAAAGATTGATTGCAGCCCTGCTAGTGTCCGTTGGATTTGTCGGTGCCGCTGGTGCAACCACCTATTCGACTTATTCGCTTGGCACGTTAGATTCGACGTCGGCGCTGGGTATCAATCACGTCAGTAAGGGATCGTTTTCCGACTATCTGAACTTTGATCTGGCTGGCCCGTACAGTTTGGTGACTGGTGTGGTTCTCGATTTGTCGAAGTTCTTTTCCTTTCGTTCCGATATCAAGAACCTGACAGTCGCGTTGTGGGATGACCCGAATGGAACGGGTCACGAGTTGTATAAGAGTGGGATCGGCGACTTCCAATGGAAGCAGAGCTACCTTGGCAAGGGCGACTATTCACTGATGGTTTCGGGCGAGGCTCGCGGTAAGACCGCTGCCTATGGATATGCAGTTGCTGCACAAGCCGCGACAGCTCCGGTGCCGGAACCGGGCGAGTGGGTGCTGATGCTGTCTGGTCTGGGCTTGGTCGGTGCCGTGATTCGCCGCCGTACCAAGGGTCGCGCCGAGTAACAGGAGTGCAGGCATCGTAGAGGCGAGGGGGATATTCCCCCTCTTTTTTTTCCGCATGTGGTTCTTGTGTTATGCAAGGCTCGTTGAACATGCTCCGTGACTGGATATTGGCTAGAATGACTCTTTCGCGCTGCACTGGCTGAGCTGAAGAGATTCGACTTACTTATCAATGCCTGCATGTCCATGACTACCTCCTGTTCATTGGCCAAAATGCTCTCGCTGTCGACGCTATTGTTGGTTGCGATGCATGTGCTGACGGGTTGTGGTGGCGAAGAAACGAAATCCGCCACTCGGGTGGTGGCCAAGGTTGGTTCCGAAGATATTACGGTTCGTATGCTTGATGCCGTCTTGAGTAAGAAACAAGGAGTATTGGCGGGAAGCGCCGACGGTTTACGTCGGCAGGTTCTTGACGAACTAATTGATCAGCAACTTGCTATTGAGCAAGCTACCAAGCAGAAGCTGGATCGTTCGCCCGAGGTGGTGCTGGCCATCGAGTTGGCGCAGCGTGATGTGGTTGCTCAAGCCTACAGGGATCAAATGGTGAGAATTCTGCCGGACCCGACCGATGCTGAAGCCAGAAAATACTATGTCGAGCATCCGGAGTTGTTCTCCAATCGGCGTATCTACAAGCTTGAGGAGGCCGTGATTACCTCGCCGGATGCGCCTGTCGCCAAACTGCGTGAGATGGCTGCGGCCCGTCGGTCGGCGGAAGACTTTAGGGTATTCCTGGCGAAACAAAACGCCCGGTTTGTTACCAGCACCGATACACTGGCAGCGGAACAGATTTCAATGGATGTGTTGCCCGTATTGCACACGCTCAAGGACGGTGAGATTGCCGTTGTCGAAGATTCCCAGGCGGTACGCGTGTTGCGCGTCATATCGTCTCGGCAAGAACCGCTGGATCAGCGGGCTGCCCTGCCAGGTATTCGATCGTTTCTTGCCCATCAGCGTGCAACGGACATGCTCAAGCGTGACATCTCTCAATTGAGAGATGCTGCCAAGATCGAGTATTTGGGTGAATTTGCGGCAACATCCTCACCCAACGTAGGTGCGGGCGATAAGCGGCCCTGATCGATGACAGTTCAGGTTGTGGGGTGGAGTTTGTTGACATACATAATGTTTCTGCGAGGTTGAGGATGAAGCGAATCTTAGTTGCGCTATCCCTATTGGTTTGCGCGTACGTGAATGCCCCGGTGTTCGCCGCTGACAATTCAGCGGAATATCGTCTCGGGATGGGCGATTCCATCCGCATCGTCGTTTTCCAGAATCCGGATCTCACGTTGGAAACTCGCATTTCCGAGACTGGAACCATCACCTATCCGCTAATCGGGTCAGTGCAACTTGGCGGCCAAACCGTAGCTGCGGCCGAGCAGCACATCGCAAGGGGGCTGAAGGAAGGTGACTTCGTTCAGCAGCCGCAGGTCAATATCACGGTACTCCAGGTTCGTGGCAACCAGGTTTCTGTGCTGGGGCAGGTTGCGCGCCCTGGGCGCCTCCCGCTTGAGACATTCACTACTCGTGTTTCCGAGGTCCTCGCCATGGCGGGTGGAGTGACACCCACGGGGGGAGATACGGCGATTCTGGCCGGTGTACGCGATGGGAAGCCATTCCGTAAAGAAATCGATATCGCCGGCCTTTACCTGAGTGAGCAATCGCCGGAGGATCTAGTCGTTGCGAGCGGTGACACGATCTATGTTCATCGGGCTCCGGTGTATTACATCTATGGAGAGGTGCAACGTCCTGGATCATTTCGCGTCGAGCGTGGTCTGACGGTTCGTCAGGCGTTGGCTCAGGGTGGCGGTTTGACCGCAAGGGGAACTGAAAATCGGCTGCGTCTTCATAGAAAGGGTGTTGAAGGCAAGATAGAGGAGATTTCTCCGACGCTTGATACCCCGATAGTGGCGGAAGACGTTCTGTATGTACGCGAGAGCTTGTTCTAGGTGGATGACGTGTAAATGGCGCCCCAACAGTTTCTGTTGATCATTTTTGCCAGACGGCACTTTGCTGCGGCGATCTTCGTATTGGTGGCCTTGGTAGGTACGGCTGTAACGCTGCTGATGCCTCGGCAATACACGGCCACAACCGCTCTGGTTGTTGATGTCAAGGTTGACCCAATTGCAGGCGCGTTGATGCCGACTGTAGGGACACCTATGTACATGAACACGCAGACCGAGATCATACAGAGCGAGCGAACCGCCATCGGAGTCGTAAGGAATCTGAAACTTGATCAGAATGCAAAGCTGGTGGCCGACTGGCGTGAAGACACCAAGGGCAAGGTGCCGTTTGAGAATTACTATGCAGGTTTGTTGATTAAGGGTTTGGTGGTCAGTCCCTCACGCGGTAGCAATATAATTTCCTTGTCATTTTCCGGGCGCGACCCCCAATTTGTTACCGCTGTGACGAATGCGTTCGCGCAGTCTTACATTGATCTGACCATTGATTTGCGTGTCGACCCCGCCCGGCAGTATGCCGCGTGGTTCGATGAACGCCAGAAGACTCTGCGCGCTAACCTGGAGAAGGCTCAGGCGAAGCTTTCGGCATATCAGCGGGAGAAAGGCATTATCGTATCGACTGAGCGAGTGGATCAGGAGACTGAGCGGCTTAGCGCACTAATGACTCAATTGGCGACGGCTCAGGGCGAAAAGGCCGATTCGGTAAGTCGTCAAAAGATTTCTGGGAGCGAATTGTCGCCAGACGTATTGCAGAATCCGATCGTTCAAAGCCTCAAGGCTGAGTTGGCGAGAGCGGAAACCAAGCTCAGCGAGATTAGCAGCAACGTCGGGCAGAACCATCCGATACGAATTCAACTTGAGCGACAGATAGCTGGACTTAAGGACCAGGTTTCGATGGAGATGCGGCGCATTTCTGGCGGTGCTGCGACCGCTAGCAGGGGCACCGAGCTTAAGGAGGCGAGTCTTCGTGGCCTGATCGAAAGGCAAAAACAGCACGTACTTGAGCTTAGGGCACAGCGCGACGAGATTGAAGTAATGAG
>JAGVII010000571.1 GCA_020056155.1 Afipia sp. | reverse complement strand
GAGCGTCAGTCCGCCGACCCAGACCACCCAGCGGGTGCCGATTCTTTCTTCAAAGCCAATTCGCGCTTCGAGGCCGGGTCCAGCCTGTGCGGGTGCCGCCGGTGTATTCGGCAGGCCGCCGTCAACCGTTTCCCGGGTGCGCGATCCGGCGGGCGGCAGCGGCGGCGGCGTTGACGGGGCTCTTGTCTCCGTTTCGGGTGCGGCAGTGTCGGTTGCAGCCGTCTCGGGCGCAATCGGCGGCGCGAAAGGGGCTTCCGCCACCGGGCGTGCGCCGCCCGCGAGCGAGGCTTCAAGCTGCGCCACCCGCGCGATCAGTTCGAGAGACGTGTTCCTGGCCTTGCGTGCAAAAATGAAAGCAACAATCGCAATGACGGCCGCGATAAAATCCATCGTTCCTCCTTGCGCGATCCGCCTTTCGCGTCAATGCGGGCCGGATCACGCGACAAATTCATAACGGCCTCGAACAACAGAGGCCTTTAACTCAGCGGCGTCCGCGCACGCGCAATCCGGGGGCGGGCCGCTCCTGCAACACTTCACGGCGGAAGCGAAACAGCGCCGCCGGGCGTCCGCCGGTCTGGGTCGACATTTCCCCTGTCGGCTCGACCAGTGCGCCGGCTTCCACCAGCCGCCGGAAATTCTGCTTGTGCAAATGACGCCCCGAAATCGCCTCAACGGTCCGCTGCAAGTCCGTTAGTGTGAATTCCGGCGGCAGAAGTTCAAACACCACCGGGCGATATTTCAGCTTGGCGCGCAGCCGCGCGATGGCAGTGGCGAGAATCCGGCGGTGATCGAAGCGCATCGGCGCGCCGAGCGCGGGCATCGCGTTGCGCTCCAGCGCCGCGGGGCGCTCGTCGCGGCGGGATTCCTCGATCAGTCCGGCCTCGTAGAGCAGTTCATAGCGGTCGAGCACGCGCTCTTCATCCCACTGCGCGCCATCGCTACGAAAATCACGGGTGCCGAAACAGAGCCGCACGCGGTCGCCGCGCGCTAGCGCGCGCTCCGGCTCCGGCTTTTCGGATTGCGCCGCCCAGGCCTCGAGCGCTGGAAGGATTTCCTTTTCGATCACAGCGGGGCGCGCATCGCGCCAGTCTTCCCACGGGAAATAGCGGTACCACGGCTTGAAGGTCGCGCCCGCCACCTGCGGCTTCGAGGTGTTGTCCGCCGCCCGCGTCAGCGCGAGGTAACCCACCGATGCGACATGGGCATCGGTGTCGCCGCGCTGGGCGTGGCGGCCGCGGTCGCCGAATGTATAAAGCTGTTCGACATAGCCGAGCCGCAGGCCGGTCTGTTCTTCCACCCACGACCGCAGGCCGATTTCCAGCGTGCGATGCGCGACCGCATCGAACGGGCCGAACGGCAGGCCTTCCAGCGCTTCGCCGTCGTTGCCGGATGCGGTCAGGATCGACGGTTCGTTGCCGTCGATCGACACGATGGCGGCGGTCAGCCCGATTTCGATTGGGGTGAGAATTTTATCGGTCATGGCAACGACCTGAATAGCAGACATTCTTTCCGTCATGGCCGGGCTTGTCCCGGCCATCCACGTCTTTCACGCTGCGGTGCTGGCCCAAAGGCGTGGATGGCCGGAATAAATCCGGCCATGACGTGCCAAACAACAACGGCTCCGTCTTACTGGCCGCATGCCTCAGGGTGACGGCATAGCGGCCGTTGCCTCATTCGATCTCCACCCGGAACGGCCTGCCCTCGATGGTCATGTTGCCCGGACCCATCGCATCGAGGGCGCTGACCATGCGGCCGTTGCGTCCGAGCACCTCGTCCGCCAGCGTGACGATCAGGCGGTTGGGATAGGCGCTTGGCGATGCGGCGCGGATCTGCCGCGCGATGGAGGTCTCGTCGCGGTGCGGATTGAGCGCGCAGGCCGCCATGAACGCGCTGGCGGTGGAGCGGCTGATTCCGGCGTAGCAGTGAATGACCATGGGTGCTGCGCGGTCCCATTTGCGGATGAAGGCCAGCGCCTGTTCGACATGCGCGTGCGACGGCGCGACGAAGCCGAGCGCGGGCTCACTGATGTCGTCCATCGAGATGCGCAGGTGATTGGCCTCCAGCACCGAGACCGGCCGCACCACCTGACCGACATTGGCCATCACGGTAAGGATATGTTGCGCGCCGGTGGCTTCGACGGTGGCGGGCAAGGCGGCAAGCGAGCAGACGTGAATCATGGCGATCCTTATGTTCCGCCAGAGTATATGCCTGCTGGTCGCGCGCGTCATGCTGCACGGCAAACATGCCGTGGATGATTACGACAAAAGCGCCTTGAATCGCGCGAGGAATTGCTTTTCGGCCCGTCCGGCAGACCACGGCGTCACATAATCTTTTTCGGTGGCGGCTGGCAGCTTCGGATCGCGGCCGAACAGGCGCCGGGCTTCCACCTGTGCGAAGCCCGCTAGATGTGTCGCTTCGAGATAGGCCGCGCCCATGTCGGCGGCCTTGATCTGCTGTTCGATCTCGGCCGAGAGCACGGCGGGCAGCCCGAAGCGAATGTGGATTGCCGACAGCAGCCGCTTTTCGACCACCTTGTAGGAGCCGCCGATCACCGCCTTGAACGGCGAGATCATGTCGCCGATGACGTATTC
>JAGVII010000068.1 GCA_020056155.1 Afipia sp. | reverse complement strand
GCGCCCGTCGGCGACGTCACCACGCCGATCACTTCGGGCAGCCATGGCAGAAGCTGCTTGCGTGCCTGGTCGAACAGGCCCTCGGCGGCGAGCTTCTTCTTGCGTTCTTCCATCAGCGCCATCAGTGCGCCGGCGCCGGCCGGCTCGATGGCCTCGATCACGATCTGGTATTTCGACGAGCCCGGGAAGGTGGTCAGCTTGCCGGTGGCGATGATCTCGAGACCTTCCTGCGGCTTGAACCGCATCCGGCCATGGACGCCCTTCCAGATCACCGCTTCAATCTTGGCGCTCTCATCCTTCAGGGCGAAATAACAGTGGCCCGAGGAATGCGGGCCACGAAAGCCCGAGATTTCGCCGCGCACCCGCACGTGGCCATAGGTGTCCTCCACCGTCCGCTTCAGGGCCGAGGACAGCTCGGAAACGGTAAATTCCGGTGAATTGGACAGCGGTTCGGCGGCGGCGGCTTTCATCGAGACTCGAATCTGTTGCGGCGATTGGGCACCATGATAAACCCTTCTACCATCCCAGAAACTGCGGTTCGACCCTTATCCATGAATATCCTTTTGATCGGTTCCGGCGGGCGCGAACACGCGCTGGCGTGGAAAATGGCGGCCTCGCCGCTGCTGACGAAACTGTGGTGCGCGCCGGGCAATGCCGGCATCGCGCAGGATGCGGAATGCGTCGCGCTGGACGTCGCGGCCCACGCTGCGGTGATCGATTTCTGTAAGGCGAACAAGATCGATCTCGTGGTGGTCGGCCCCGAGGCCCCGCTGGCGGCCGGTATTGTCGACGATCTTGCGGCGGCGGGCATCAAGGCGTTCGGGCCCAGCAAGGCCGCCTCGCAACTTGAAAGCTCCAAGGGTTTCACCAAAGACATCTGCAAGGCAAACAACATTCCGACCGCCGCCTATGAACGGTTTCGCGACGCGGATGCCGCGAAGGCGTATCTGCGCAAGCATGGGGCGCCGATTGTCGTGAAGGCGGACGGTCTCGCCGCAGGCAAGGGCGTGGTGGTGGCGATGACGCTCGCGGAGGCGGAAGCTGCGGTCGATGCGCTGTTCACGGCTGTGGGTGCGGAAGCCGTCATCGAGGAATTCATGGAGGGCGAGGAGGCCTCGTTCTTCGTGCTGTGCGATGGCGACAATGCGCTGCCGCTGGCCGCCGCGCAGGATCACAAGCGCGCCTTCGACGGCGACAAGGGGCCGAACACCGGCGGCATGGGGGCCTATTCGCCGGCGCCGGTATTCACCGACGCGGTGCGCGAGCGCACGATGACCGAAATCATCCTGCCGACGCTGCGCGCGATGAAAGCGATGGGCATGCCATACAGGGGCGTGCTGTTCGCTGGGCTTATGATCACGAAAGATGGTCCGAAGCTGATCGAATACAACGCGCGGTTCGGCGATCCAGAAACACAGGTGCTGATGCTCCGGCTGATGTCGGACCTGGTGCCGGCGCTGCTGGCGTCGGTCGATGGCGAATTGAAGCATTTCGATCTGCGCTGGCATTCCGAGCCCGCGCTCACCGTGGTGATGGCGGCGAAAGGCTATCCCGGCGACTACGCCAAGGGCACGCGTATTGACGGCCTCGCTGATGCCGCGAAGGTCGAAGGCGTCGAGATTTTTCACGCCGGCACCAAGGCCGACGGGGACAGAATTCTCGCCAGCGGCGGGCGGGTGCTGAACGTCACCGCGACAGCCGGGACTGTCAGCGAGGCGCAGCGCCGGGCCTATGAGGCCGTCGATCGCATCAAATGGCCGGAAGGCTTCTGCCGCCGTGATATCGGCTGGCAGGCGGTGGCGAGGGAGGTGCAAGCCGAAAAGCGATCCTGAGGGCGTCATGCCCGGCCTTGTGCCGGGCATCCATGTCTTTCTATTCTGATAGTCAAACAAGACGTGGATGGCCGGGACGAGCCCGGCCATGACGATGCTCGCGGGAGCCATCCCATGCCTGATCTCGCCGATCTCTTTCCCGGCTTCGCGTCTGAATGGATCAGTACGCGCGGTGGCCGCATTTTCGTCCGCGTCGGCGGCAAGGGTCCGCCGCTGCTGCTGCTGCACGGTTATCCGCAGACCCACGTGATGTGGCATCGCGTCGCGCCGATGCTGGCGGAGACATTCACCCTCGTGCTTCCGGATTTGCCCGGCTATGGCTGGTCCGATGTGCCCAGGACCGACGAGAACCATACGCCGTTTACCAAGCGCGCCATGGCGCGGATGATGGTCGAGGTGATGGAAAAGCTCGGCCATGTGCATTTCGGCCTCGCGGGCCATGATC
>JAGVII010000212.1 GCA_020056155.1 Afipia sp. | reverse complement strand
GTCCTTGTCGGGATAAGCGGCCTTGACGCGCTCGATCTCCTCGAACGTTCCGTCCTTGCTATGCCCCTCGATGAAAATGATCTCGATGTCATCGCAGAACTGTGGCAGGCGCTGAACTGCCGGCTCGATGTTGCCGCGCTCGTTGCGAGCCGGTATCACCACCGTTACAGACTTGAGATCGTCGTCCGTTACGCGCAGCGAACGGCAGACGACGTAGTGCCGGAGAGCAAGTAGCCGGATTCCCGGCAGCACGCTTATGAATCGATTTACCAGCCGCCCAATGCCAAACAGCGACACAGGCATCAGCATGCGCCGCTCCGCCTTGACCGCGTCCATATCGGCCAGAACCGCGAGCGCCGCGACGTCGTCCGGCGCTAGCACGTTCTGCCAGGGATACGGCATTCGCTGGCCGATGATTTCGGCGAACCTCAGGATCGGGTGCCACAGGTGCGAGAAATGCCCGATGACAACGCGCGTCTCCCGCGTGCAGAGCGGATGCAGTTGTTCGAGAAATTTCTGACAATCGTCCAACGATCCGATCGTGTCCTGCACCAGAATGACGTCAAACGGGCCGCCGAGCGCCGCGATCGTCGCCAGATCTTCCGCATCGCCGACGTGAAAGGTGAGATCGGGATGCAGTTTGCGCGCCTCGTCGATCATGCCCGGACTGAAATCGACTCCAACGCCATGCGAGGGCGACAGCGCCGCCAGCGTGTCGCCCGTTCCGCAGCCAATTTCCAGCACGCGCACGCCCTTTGGAATCAGGAAGCGCAGGTAGATTTCATCTTCACGATGAAAGAACGCCGAACGCCTTCGCCAGTCTTCACGGGTCGCAGCGTACTTTTCCGAGTGGGCGAGAATTGCGGCCTTGCGGCCCGTCATAACCGTCATGGGGAGAAACTTGGATCAGAGAAAGGAATAGCGGGGTGGAAGTGACCGATCAGCTTGCGCACCATTCGTCGTGCCAAGCCTGGGCGATCAGCACGTTCCATAGCCAATATCCGTGGTTGCGTCGACCGCTCATATGCTGATGCAGCATCAATTCGACGCGCTTCACGTTGAACAGGCCCTGCTGCTGCAGCCGCGCTGGCGCGAGAAGATCGTAGGCCCAAGATTTCAGCGGGCCGCGCAGCCATTGATCGAGCGGAATGCTGAACCCGGTTTTAGGACGATCAATCAAGGCGGCGGGCACATGCTTGTAAAGCACCTGACGGACCAGCCATTTGCCGCGCCCGTCCCTGATCTTCATCGAAGGCGGGACGCGGGATGCAAACTCCACGACATCCCGGTCGAGAAACGGAACGCGCGTCTCAAGACTGACCGACATCGCCGCCCGGTCGACTTTCTGCAAGATGTCGTCGCTCAGATAGCTCAGCGAATCCGCCAGCGTCATGCGATCCAGCGGATCGAGGCGCGTGGCGATGGCGCTCATTTCGCCGTCGGCCCAGCTTGCCGTCTCATGACCCCCGACGACGCTATCCGACGGCATGCTGTCGATCGAACACAGCAGCCGATACAGGTCATCGGCGGATTTTGCGCCTACGATCCGCGCAATTTTTACGACCTGATCGCCGGCGCGGCGGGTGCGTAAACTTTTCGGCAAAACCGGCTCGAGCAGTTGCACAATCGTGTTGGCAGGCTCAGGCGCAACCGCGGCGAGCGCCGCCCCCAAAACGCTTCGAACAGGACGCGGCAGACCCGATAACCGCGCGTTCAGCGCTGTCCCCCAGACATGGCGATTGTAACCACCGAACAGTTCATCGCCCGCGTCGCCCGTCAGCGCCACAGTCACATGCTGGCGCGCGAGGGAAGCAACGAGATGCGTTGGAATTTGCGAAGAGTCCGCAAATGGTTCGTCGTACATGCGCGATAGATTCGGGATAACGTCCATCGCCGTTTTTGCATCGACATAAAGTTCGGTGTGCGAGGTTCCGAGATGGCGGGCCACGTCGCGCGCTTCGCCGGCTTCGTCAAAACCGCCTTCCGAAAATCCGATGGTAAAGGTGCGGATCGGCTGCGATGTTTGCTTTTGCATGAGCGCTACGACGGTGGATGAATCGACGCCACCGGAAAGAAACGCGCCGAGCGGAACGTCGGACAGGCATTGACGGCTGATCGCCCGCGACAGCAGGCGCTCGAATTCATCCGCCGCATCCGCTTCATTTTCAATGCGGCGGCCCTGACCCGCGACAACACAATCCCGATGCGACCAGTATTGTACCGGCTGAGGCATAACGCGGACCGGCGCATTCGCAGCAAAAGTGACAAGCGATCCGGATGGCAGCTTTCGCACATCACACCAGATCGTCTGCGGCGCGGGCACGTAACAATACCGCATGAACGCTGTCAGCGCCGGGCGATCCAGCGAAGGGGACCAGTCAGGATGCGCAGCCAGCGCTTTCAGCTCGGAGGCGAAAACAAGGTCGCGGCCGCTCCATCCGTAGAACAGCGGCTTTTCACCGAAGCGATCGCGGCAGAGCGTCAGTTCCTGACTGGCTTTATCCCAAACCGCAAACGCGAACATGCCAACGAACCGATTCAGGGAATCGGAGATTCCCCATTGCCGAATGGCGTACAAAAGCGTCTCGGTGTCCGAATGACCGCGCCAGTTCGGCGCGCCACCGGTTGATTCCAGTTCCTTGCGAATATCCAGATGATTGTAGATCTCGCCGTTGAACGTAACAGTGAGGCGGCCGCATTCGCTGCTCATCGGCTGCGCTCCGGCCTCCGTCAGATCAAGAATGGCCAAGCGGCGGTGACCAAACGCAATCCCCACGCCATCATTGGTCCAAACGTGGTCCGCATCTGGCCCGCGGTGCTGCAGCGTGGCGGTCATTGAAGCCGCAATACCCGCAAGCGCGCTGGCATCGCCGCCACCCGGGCGGAGAAGGCCCGCTATTCCACACATGATTTGACCGGTCCACTGCCATTAAGTTTTCGCCACAAATCCGACCATTGCAGGTCGACGCTTTGCGGCACTGGGTGAAACCGGCTGCGTTGTGCATATCGCGAAAGCCCAAGAACTGCCGCGACGGCATCCACGATAGCTTTTGCCGAATGTCTTGCGATGCCGGCTATTGCCGCACCATATCGACCATTGGTGCGCGCATAACGCAGCAACGAGCCCGCAAAGACCAGCCGTCCGCGAAGCTTCTTCGCAAGGTCTGGCTTGTCCTGACGATAACCGAGCAGCACTTCGTCCAACGCACAGAAACGGCTCTTCGCAAAAACGCGTAACAACAGGTCCTGGTCCTGCGTCTTCATGAGTGCTGAGTCATATAGATTTTCGCGGAACCAGCGCGCGCGACCGAACCAGGTCGGATGCGGCAACGGAAAGCCTTCGAACGGCCGCGCCACAATCAATTCATGATCGAGCCCCGCGCACATGAGGCCGGTGGCACTCCCGGCGTCATTGAAAACCAGGGCATGACAGCCAACCAGATCGAGCGTCGGATCGTTCTGCAATCGCGCTGACTGTCGCGCCAGCCGCTCCGGAAAGCAGACGTCGTCTGCATCCATGCGCGCGATGAATTCGCCCTTGCTCATGGTCACGGCCTGATTAAGCCGGGCAGCGAGGCCGAGGTTCTGGGTGCCCCGGTGCAAGCGAATACGGGGATCGGCGAGCGCTTCGACGATCGACGCTCCGCTATCCGTCGATCCGTCATCGATCAGCACCATCTCCCAGTCATCAAGAGTTTGCATTTGAACGGAGCGGACAGCGAGTTCAACGGTGCGTGCGTTGTTCCGCATCGACATGACGACGGATACGAGCGGTGTTTGTGAAATTCCGTTCAAATCGATCGCGCCAGGCCGTCTGTGGCAAAGTAATCAGCTTTCGGCATAGAACAGCCGTCCTGGCAATCCGCGCGCGCGGTACGTCGCGTCCCCGCATATCCGCCACGACGCCTCATAGAGAAAGCGCCGCGCCGCGCGAACGCCGCGCTCCTTGCCGAACACCAACGAAAATGGGACCGTCAGGAATTGCCGGAGCCAGCCGGTCGCGCGACTTGTCCGATGCTGCGCAGCCGGCGCCGCCAGATCGCCTGCGCTTGTGGTCCATACCCGATGCCGACGCTCATCAAGAACAGGCTGAAGCCGCGCGAGGATCTCGGCGAAACGCTTTTCATAAGTATGCTGTTCGCGCGTTCTGAGATGCCCCGCACGCGCGATGCGATCGCGTTCGCTTGGGTTGTCGCGAAAGTACTTCACCTTCGCAATCAGGTCCGCCGGCGTTTCAAATATGGAGATCTCTCGGCCATCGACGAAGTATTGCTCGAGATCGGGGGCCGCTTCCGTCAGCAGAAAGCCGCCCGCCCCCGGCACCTCGAATGTGCGGGCCTTGATTTGCCGGCCAGCTGAACCAACGCCCTTGAAGGAGACATCCCCGGCCCCGGAGAAATTAATCGAAATGAGCGAGCTATTGTAAATCGCAGGAATCTCGCGGGCGTCGATGACACCACGCTCCGAGCCATGCCCGAAGTTCGCAACATCGATGCCGCTATCGCGCAATCCGGAAATCCATGCACGCCGGTAGCCGTAAAGGTTGCCGACGAAGCTGACCTCGTAACGGCACTCATTCGCCGCCCGGGGCTCGGCCAGATCGCCGGTCGATGCCGCCCACTGGGAGAGCATCACGTTGGCCAGTCCGGCGGACAAAGCGCGGTTCTCCGCCATGCGCGAGGTCGTGACGTGAAGATCGACGTGCGCTGCGAAAAACCGCGAGGCCTGGGTAAATTTCCAGGAATCGTCGGTACCCCAATTCACGATCGCCGCGGGGCTATTGTTGCGGATCAGGTCAAGCGTCTCAATCCAGATTTCGTAATGCATCAGAACGCAGAAAATGACGTCGGGACGGAAGCGATCCACATGCGCCAGCAAGGCCGCATTCAGTTCGGAAAAATCGTTGTACAAACTGCGGTCGCCGGAATCAAAAAAACCAATCTCATGCCCCATGCGCTCCAGCGCGGGCAGAAAATGCACGTAATCGTAGTTTTCGCCCCGCTCCGGTTTGCCATACGCAAACTTGCTGAGCACGCAGAGAATTCTCATCGGCGGTCGCCGTCCTTGCGCGTAGCGGTGACATGGTAGCCCACCGTATGGCGACGCTCCATGTCGAAGCGATCGAGAAACTTTGCAGCCAGGGGAACGGCAACTGCGAGGATGGGTGCAAGCGGCAGCCACAACGGCAGCCATGCCAGCGAAATATACCATGGTGCATCGAATCGGAAGGGGATTGACATGCGCACGAAGCGAATCGTCTCCTGCGCGGTATGGCGAAACGTCCCTTCATTTGGCACAACGACGATTGCCTCGAAGCCGGCGTCGCTCAAAAATTGCTCGTACCAGAACGGCGTGTAGCCGCCATAGAAATGATACGGCTCCTGATGAATGCCGGAGCCTAGCGGCGCGGTAAGGATCAGACGGCCGCCCGGCCCGACGATCCGCCCGAACTCGCGAACAACAGCAATCGGCTCAGGTACATGTTCTAGAACCTCCGTGCACACGACGGCGTCAAAGCTTCCGTCGGGAACAGGAATACATCGCGCGTCGGAAATGAAATCAATGGGCGCATAGCCGCCATATCGCAGTTGATCGTCCCTCAACTGTGAAAAATCCTGCGTCTTATAATAGCAATGGGCAAATAGCGCTCGATACGGCGCCGACCCCGCGCCGACGTCGAGAACTTTGGATCCGGCAGGCAAAGTTGCTGCCTGCTTGGCGATCCACTTGTCGCGGTTGCGCAAGTTGAACGCAAAAAGATCGCTAGTGGCTAGCACACGCTTTACGATCTTGAGCACCTTGATTTCCAGGACTAAGCAATCTTCGACATAGACCAATAGCGCTGCTGAAGCGAACCTATCAGCCAAATGCCGCCGAGAGCGCCAGTGACAGCAAAAACGCCCGCGGCTGACTGAATCAGCCCTCCGCTAAGTTGTAGCACGATAAGTGCCAGATAGAGGCCGCTCATTGCGACAAGAAGACGATCTCGCACAAGCCACAGCCAAAGGACCTCAATCGCTGATATCAAAACCGAGATCAGTGCCATACCAAGGAACACGACGATCAATGAGCCCGAAAAATATAGAAATGCGATCGGGCCCGCGAGCGTCGCAAAGTGATATTTCTTGGCATTTTCCTCGGTGAAGGTCGAACCGCTGATTTTCTTTGTGTAGACGTCCACCGTCCCATAGCTGCGCCGCTGGATGGCCGCTTCCAGGAGCAGGGCGTTGCCTTTATTTGGGTAAGCGACGGTCGCCATCACACCTTCAAGGCCTGTCCAGCGGTCGATTAACACGAGTTGCGTCACCGTAGTGAATTGATCCCAGAGCCCGCCAAACAGGTCGCTGTATGGACGGTTGATATTGGCCGACTGGCTGGCTGTTAATTCCGCCTGGGTTGTGGGAACGACATTCTGGCCAAAAAGGCGGAGAAATGTGATGGTGGATGGAACTGCAATTCCGACCACAAGCCAAATCCCAAACAAAATGACGAGAGGGCCAAGCCCACCGCGCCTGCATGTGCGAGGGCCTTCCGTCAAAAGCGGCGGCAAAGTGTGAAAGAAATACACGCCTCGGCTGAGGGTAGAAACCGAAATTAGCGCTCCTTCGATACACAGCGCAAAAAATCCTCGAAAAACTCCACAGCCCGATTGCCGATCCCACGCCAACAAAAGAGAGAGGAGAAGCGCGAGCCCGATGTCTGTCATCCAAGCAAACAGACCTCCCAAGGGCCAGGGCAGAACAATATGTGCGACATATCCTCTGACCAAGATCCCGAATCCCTGATTGGCCACCACGATAGAAACGGTCAACAACCCTGAAATCAGCCAAATCATGTTGCGATGTGACGCCCACCACAAAGGAATAACAATCTCCCGCTTGAGCAGACGAGCCGTAAGCGGGTTGACGATTGGAGATGCGACAAGCCTGCCGACAAGATAACCTGCACCGCCGATACCGACCACGAGAAGGACAACATCCCAACTTGCGTTTGAACCATCAAACGAGCCATGAAGTTCATGGTATGGTGCACCCGTCGCCTGGTGAAACAGGTACTTCACCCAAAAACCCAGGAACCAAGCAATACCGAGAAAGAAGTGCGCGTACTGCGTCGAATTTTGAACGGCAAGATAAGCAATGGCGAGGATGACCAAACTGAAAAAGCAAAAAATCAATCTATCTCCGGGGTACTGGACTATCCCCCAAATTCCAAACGCGCAAACTAGGCCATAAATCGTCCAAACCAACAGGTTACCTATCGAGGTCACGACTGAACTTCCCCCAATTTGCCAAATTTTAAGCTGCGCTTCAGCCAGACGTTTGCGAGGATCGTGGCCGACAGATAGGCGGTGGAAGACAAGAGGGACGCTAGGCCCATGCCGTTGATACCCCATTTGGGAACGAGGACAGCGGATAGCCCCAAAAGCACCAACGAATGAGCAAGCTTCGCGGGCATATAAATTGCCGGTCTGTTCAGGCGCAAGCCGGGCAACACCAATTGCTGGCCTATACAAAAAAGTCCTGCGGACAAACCCAAAAACCAGAGCAGATGCTCCTGGCCGAGGAATGCAGTCGTAGAAAATAGCTGGATGAGAGAAGGCCCTGCGAAGGCGACGGCGATCGTAATGCCAACTACTCCTAAAATGCTTGTCAGGAGATAAAGTCGAAAACTGCGTCCAACTTTGCGAGTTCCGCTGGGGTCGAACTGAAAGACCAGCGGAAAATAAAACTGGTTGACGATACTCGTGAACAGGACGTTAGGAGCCATGGCCAACTGCGCCATCAAGGCATAACTCCCAACCTCTGCCCAAGTTGCCCATTTCGCCAACAGCAGCCGCTCGCCGTGGCTTCCAAGCGCCCCCAGTACACCGAAGACAACAAAGGGTGCGGAAAACATCATCATATTCCATGTCAGGCGCCCGCCCCTTATTGAATCGGCATTTTGACGTTCCAAAGAAACGGCTTCCAGACTGAACTTATTTTTCGACGTCCACGCAACAACAATGGCAGCAACTAGGAGCGCAGTGGAAAGAAGGTAGGCGAGGAATACATTCTCAGCCGTTCGGATCGCCAGATAAGCAATCGCAAATATCAGGAATGGCCGAATTATTGCTTCGGCCATCTGCACAACCGCAACCAGCTGTCTTTTCCGCGCCGCGTTGCAAACCGCTATCAATATGGCCTGAGTACCGTTGATAATCGTGTAGGCACACAAGATGGCTGCAGATAGGGGTATCCAAGCGCTGAGTCCGGAGACCGAAGCCATAACCAAAAATAAACCGATGACGGCGGCCGCAAGAAGAGCAAGCATGCCAAGGGAGATTTTATAGTCGTTGAGCAAGCCAGACGCGCTTGCAAATGCAAGGAAGCGCGTTGCGGTTTGCGAAATTGCGCCATACAAGCAAACTTGAGCTATTCCGACGATTGCCAATGCAACCGAAAGCTTTCCATATTCCGTAGGACCAAGCACGACGGCTGCCGCTTTTACGGTTGCAAGGCCGCCGCCAAATGTCGCAGCCTGTGCAATCCCGACCCAGACGATTTCCCGTGCGTAACCCTTCATCGTCTATCGCCGGAATTCGAAAAAGCCGCAGCCATAGTCGAGCTGCGGAACGTGCGTCGGCGAAACATTCTCATGGAACGTGCCATCATCAGACACGTAGGAGAAATTCATCAGATGTAACTGACCAAACCAGGACAGAATCGTCTCGGGCGCAAAAACACGGTGAGCGTTAAAGCATACGCGCTCTCGACCGATCGGGGTGGAAAGATAGAGCTTTCCGCCATCGGCTACAGTCCGTTGTAGTTCACGCGCAGCAAGTTGCGCTCCATCGACGTTCAGCGGGTCGCCATAACGGCCAAGTCCAATGTGCTCGATAACATGAAGGCACGACAAACTTGCCACTGACCGGTCGGCAAACGGAAGCTGGTTGATGTCGGCTGCCACGCAATTCAACCCGCTCTGGTGGACAGTGAGAGGCCGATAGTCGACAAAGATAGTCGGGACGTGAGCCGAAAGTACGCCCATCGTCAGGACGCTCGATCCGATATCGACGTGCTGCGCAGGCTTAAAGTCCGCTAGCCGCCGGGCGAGCCAGTTTCCTTGATAGAAGTAATGAGGGTCGAATGGCGTTGTCGGCAACCGATCAGCAAGACAGGGATAACTATCGGCAACAGCGACCGACCATGTCCCAGCCCGCCTGCGAAACGCGAGCCAATCGGAGAAATAGTGCGGCAAAAACCGTAACGAGACGAGGCGACGCCAGTCCACAACCGCGCCGACCCACCGTTTTGCAAACTCCATCATTACAGGTCGATCAATGTTAGAGTGAGTTTGATGCGGCTGGCCAATAGACCGCGGATGGCATTCCGATAACAGGGCGACCTATGAGGTCCAAACGGCGCCATATCAGCGGGGCAAGCCGGGAGCGGGCACTCATGGCGACCCGGTTGATCCCGCGATAAAACACCTTGAGCACCGGTGCAGCCCGATATGCCGCGATTTCCCGAGCTCGGACTAGCCTACGCTCGTCCTCGTAGGCCGCCGAGCCGGAGAGCGACTTCTGCCCCGCATGCCGCCGGAACGCGCTGAAGCTAACCGGCACATAGCCCGTGCGGCCAGCCAGCGCCATCCGCAAGAACAGATCATAGTCCGCAGCATAGCGCAGCGAACGGTCGATTCCGCCGATGCTTTGATAGAGGCTACGGCGCCAGAAGCAGGCATCCTGTAGCGGCGTCCAGCCACCATAAAGCATTGCCGCGCGTAAGTCGGGCACCCATCCGCGGCTGAAGGCCAGTATCCGATTGTCTTCGCCGATGTAAAAATCATCGCCGAAGATCATGTCGAGATCACCGGCGATCCTCTCCCGCGCGGCATCGAATGCGTCAGCCAGATACAGGTCGCCCGCATTGATCCAGCACAGGATATCACCGGTCGCACGATCAAAGCCCTTGGCGAGCGCATCCGCATAGCCGGTGTCCGCTTCACTAACCCAGCCCGTAAGGTTCTTCGCATGGCGGCGAATGATATCCACGCTGCCGTCGGTCGAGCCGCCATCGATGACGAAATACTCGTCGCCCGACCGAAGATTGCCGATTACCGAGGCGATCGTGTCCTCCAGGTAGGGCGCCATGTTGAAGGATGGCGTGACGACAGAAATGCGCATGAAAGGCTCTCTCGCCCTTAATCAGGCCAGCAACGACGAACGGCTGAAAACTCGTCGAGAAACTTCAGAGCCCCTGCCACATAGTCGTCCGGCGAAAACCGAGTTGCGCGGACACGACCGGCATCGATCAAACGCTTGCGAAGCGCAACGTCCGCAACGACCGTCGCAATCGCATTGGAAATACTTACAGGATCGCCTGGCTCGCAAAACAACGCGGCATCCCCCAGTTGCTCGTCTGCGCCGGGAATACGCGTCGCAATGACAGGGCAACCAAGAGCAAATGCCTCTAGCGGCGGAAGATTTTCCGGACCGCACCACGAGACATATGTCAGCGCAAGCGCGTGACGATACAGCGCGACAAGAACATTTCGATCGACAAAGCCGAGGAAGTGTACCTGATCCGAGATTCCCGCGCGTAACGCAATATCTGCAATGAATTGACGGTTGCCCTTGTCGGAGCCAACCAGCGCCACTGAGACCGTCGTCCCCTTCTTTTTCAGGTCCGCGATCGCGAGCAGCAGATTGGCGTGGTTCTTGTGCGGCCAAAACTGCGCGGGATACAGAACATACGGCTGTTTAAGACCAAGCTTCTCAATCGTATCCGCAGGCACCGCTTCGCTTTCGCGGAACACATAGGACGGCGTCGGATGCGGCAGCGTTAAGACGTTTGCCGACGGGATCTGAAAGAACTGCGAAAGCTGGTCGCGACCGACCTGGGTGCCGGTGATGATCTTGGTGGCCCGCTGCAAGAACCAGCGATGGGCGGATTCACGCCCGTCCCACAATCCCTGCGCGCTCATTTCGGGAAACCACGGCGTCGCGCGATGCTGAAGATCCCATACCACCGTCATGAAGGGAATGTCGGTACGCTCCGGCTGCGCGCTTAGGAACCAGACGAACTCGATCCCGTTGGCCACGGCAACCCGATCGATATCGCTCTGGCGGCGCCAATGCGCTCGCACGCTCTCGATCTCGCGAAAAGCCATCGCGGCAAGGCGCCCGGTTCGGCGCGGCACCGCCGCCACGCGCAAGACACTACCGGACAGCTCGCTTGCGAGGACCGCGGCCGACGCTTCCGGGCACAGCAGGGTGAACCGGTGTGCCGATGATGCTGCCGCCTTCTGTAAGGCTTCCAGAATTTCGCGCTCAAACGTGTGGCCGCCGCCAGACTGCGGATCGAACCCGGCGACGACTGCAGCAACATGCATCGAGTTCAACGCCCTGTTCAGCGTCGGGCCGCGGCGATGGCCTCGCATACGCGGGCGATCGTCGGGCGGTTGAGCTGGTTCGCGGACGGCAAATAGAAGCCGTCCGTCCATAATCCCTCGGCAATCGGACACGCGATATCGCGGTGGCCTTTCTGAGCACGCAGGAACGGTTGCATATTCATGGGGCAGAAGAAGGTTCTGGTCTCGATGCCCCGCTCCAGCAGAATGGCGGCAAGTTCATCGCGCGTACGGCCGAACTCCGGCTTGATCACGACAGCGTACATCCAGTAGACGTTGAGAGCGCCTGGCAGCTGTGCCGGTGTCTGAATTCCTGGAATATTTGCAAGCATCTCGTTGTAGGTCGCGGCGATCCGCCGTTTCTCGGCAACGAAACGATCAATCTTCGCAAGTTGCGCCAGACCAAGTGCTGCCTGCATACCGGTCATCCGGAAATTGTACGCGGGCACCTCATGGTAAAATCTCGGTTTTCCGAAACCGAGGTTGCGCAGGAGCCGCAACCGTTCGGCAAGCTTGGAATCGTTGGTAACGACCATCCCACCCTCTCCGGTGGTAATGATCTTGTTGGCATAAAAGCTGAAGCAGGCCATATCGCCGAAGCTTCCGGTCATCTGCCCCTGCCAGGTCGCTCCATGCGATTCCGCACAGTCCTCGATTACGACCAGGCCGTGCTTGCGAGCGATAGGCATGATCCTGTCCATTTCGCAAGGATGGCCGAAGAGGTGAACCGGGATGATGGCCTTCGTGCGTGGCGTAATCAGTCCTTCGATCAGGTCCGGGTCGAGATTCCATGTCACGGATTCAGAATCGACCGGAACCGATACCGCGCCATTGTGATAGGCGGCGAGCGCCGTCGCGATATTGGTCGAAGCACTCATCAATACTTCATCGCCCGGGCCAATTCCGGCAGCCACTGCGGCGAGTTGCAGCGCCGTGGTTCCGCTAGTCACGGCAACTCCATGCTTGCAGCCAACATAGGCGGCAAACCGCTCCTCGAATTCCGGCAGCGCCTTGCCGAACGATCCCGATATTTCCCCGCGCCGAAGCGCTTCCAGTACGGACTGAATTTCCTCTTCGCCGAGATCGGGCTCGTGAACGGATAACTTAATTGGTGCTGACATTGATCTTGTCGAGTTTATCGCCAAAAAAAGGCCCCTGCTTGACGCTCACACACTGCATGTCTTCGATCACGCGAACCGCGTGAACGCCGTGAACAAGATTAACAGCATCGCCGACTTTCAGAACCACCTCGTGGAATTTCGAGCCGTCCGGCGCGTAGAATTCCACCGCAACGACGCCGCGCTGCACCACGAACATCTGCTGCAGATCGGAAATCTCGCGCTTGATCGGGTGATGGTAGTGGGCAGGCTCGACGAAACCCGCTTCGTGCGCCAGCAGACCGAACTGCAGCGACGAGCCTTCGTCCGAGAAAAAACGGCTTTTTGCTACAGTCGTGCCCGCCCATATGACTTCGGCATAAAGCGTGCCGTCCCGTTCTATTCTCTCGTAAGCCATCATTATCCCTCTTGAATACTCAATGTGCATTCGAAGACCTTTCCGCGGAAGCGAACCGTATCCAAACCGACCAGCATAGTCGGATCGACCGTGTCAAATTCCGATAGTTTTCGATATGTTGGTGCCAACGCCGTTTCCAGACTATTGCTGCCAAATACCCGAAACGGAAGCCGCGCTGGAAAAATATCGTCCGAAACGATCTGAAGCGAAAAAATGTCTTCGTCACCGTCCCAGAACGGATTGCGATCGACAACAATCATCGAGGGTTTGCACGCAGACGCGGACGCCAGGACGGCGTATGGATCGTTCAGATATTGCAATACACCTGAAAAAATCACGACTTCAGGTGTTTGCTTGGACACTACCTCGTCGATAGTAGAATAGAAGCGCAGGATGTCGGTTGCAAAACGCTGCTTTCCCGCTGCTGCGACGTTCTCTTGTTCAACGATATCCCATCGCAGCGAGGATAAATGAGTGAGAAAGGGTTGGCACTGGCGATAGGTTGAACCAAATCCTCCTCCAAAATCGAGCACGTTCAAGGACCCCTCATTTTTCCCCGCAGCGAGAAGTAGAAGAGCCAGAAGCGGGAACGGCGTGATGGGTTCCGCAAAAAGAACGCCATCCCGCTCATAAAGCTGGCCGTCGGATCTAACCGCGTCCTCCGCTGCCTTAGCCAAACGCTCCAGAATGATCGGCTGATCATAGCCCGTCGATTCACGGCAAGCCGCTTGCCAGTTTGGGAACGAACCGCGCAATGTTTGCGAGGGACCAATAAACCGCTTTGCGAAAGAGTAGCTGCGCAACAGCATCTTCCGAGCCAGGGTCCGGCCAAATCGCTCTCTAGCTACAAACAAACCACTTCCCCACGGAACGCTGATCGCTCCATTGTGAATCGAGCACACGAACGCTCCCGAACGATTGCTCGTATTTAGGAACCCACCAGTCGACCGAATTGTTGAAATAGCTCTGTGCAGTCGTAATCCAACCCTCGTCCTGGCCACTGCGTGATACTGGATGAGTGTGAAACGTCATTTTGCGCGTAACACGCCGGCATTCGGCTAGCATTGCCGCAATACCTTCAGCGGTAAAATGCTCGATCGAACCAATGGAATAGGAAAAGTCAAAAAATCCATCCGGGTACGGTAGTTTGGTCGCATCGCCGACGTACAATCTTTCGCGTGAAATGCCGCGCGAGACGGCACGATCGATCAATCGATCGGATATATCGCAACCCCACAATTCCAGATCGGCCTCGACTGCTAACACCTCCATGGTCTTCCCGGTGCCACACGCGATATCGAGAACCTTGCCCTGTCGACCTGCCATCGCGAGTTGGACTTCGGACCAGACATTGCCCTCTCCCCACGTTTCGAGCACCTGCTCCATTTTTGCGTCCCAATACACATCGAGATTCTGCTCATGAGGATCTGGCGCAGGTCGAATTCCCATCGATGCACGATAAGCCCGCTTCGCTAGGGGCAGCAGTATCGGCGGGCAGATTTGACCCGCGAGTTGTTTGATCCGATAGACAATAGACATTGAGCACCTGTCGCTTCTTTTCAGCTGCAATACAGCTGAACATGCCCCTAGAGGGAAAGCTCGCCAATCAGTACCTGCGAGCCGTTCGTTACATCTTTCAATGGCAAGTGGCTGATCGCATCCGCAGCTTTTGCCTGATCCAGATAGGATAGAGACCCGTCCGCATTGCGGGATTCACGGAACTTTGCCGCGCGAAACGCGTCCAGAACCCCCTGCGCAGGAAGCGGCCCCAGCACATCGCTTCGAACAAAAAACGCGTTGTTTCCTGCGCTGTTACATCCAACCAAGACATAGCCTTTTGCTTTGCCAAGATGCACCAGCGCTCCAAGCGAACACCCCCAATACAGATTCGAATAATGCGCGGAATTACGTTGGAAGGCAGGATCATAGGGAACCGAAACAGCGGCTGTTGCACCAAAGAGAGCATTGTATTCTGCGATCACGATGCGGGGCGACACAGAATGGATGGCTTCCCACACCCAGTAATCGTTGCCATCGATATCAATCGACAACAGGCCGATGTCACCGGCGATACCCTGCCCGGCAATGATCTGATCGATGTTCTCGCGAGTCACGAAGGCGCATTCCGCCTTGAGATTGAAGCGCCAGTAAATCGAATCCTGTTTCACGACCGCGATATTCTCAGGCGAACCGTCGATCACAAGACCCGACCAGTTGCGATTTGTGAGGAGAAAGCGGGTATTCGCTTCACGGTAATCCTGCACCCCGAACTCGACGAAGATCTCATGTTCTATCGGGACATTCCTGACGAGGTGCTCAATAATTCCATCTTCGCCCCACTGCGACGAAACCTTGAACTCGGCATTTGCAAAATCGCCCGGGTGGACAGACGCGGTCTGGCGCGCCTCGATTCTGCCAAGTGCCTCTTGAACAAGGTCCAGACGCTCCACGATCAAATTCGGGAGCTGGCGCAACGACATCGCGAAGCGACTGACCTTACGTATCATGGCAGGACTTTTCTCTTATGAGGGCCGAGCGTGCGATACAAGCGTCCAAGCCGGGATCTGAGTTCACCGGCAATTCCGGCCTTCGACGTGTCCGCCATATCGCCCAGTGCAGCTTTCCAAGCGTCGCGCGCCAGCATGCTTTCCTGCATGTCGATCGAAGATACCGCAATAGGCCGGTCTGCCGTCCGAACCCTCGAATATCCGCTTGAAACTCCGCCATGCGTCCCGCTGCCGTCGAAGCCGATATTCGACGTCACCGAACGGCGCGGATAGAGCACCAGCTTCTTGCTGAGGAAGGTGTGCGCATACAACTGGATTGCCCATGACTGGTTAAGACCGGCGACCTGCTCTTTCAGCATTCGAGTATAGGGATAGCATCCATCGACATCGAATTCACGACTTACACCATACTCGATGATTTGTGCCAGCAATGCCGAACCGTCCGGCTGAAACGACTGCCAACTGCGCTGCCATATCGCCCAGCCCCAGCAATCCGGAATGTTGAGAAAGAACGTTTCAGGTAGATCGACGCCGGCGTCGAACGTATGACAGCCAATGCTGAAGACGTCTTCCTGATCCCTGTATCTGTCGAGCGCGGCGTTGACATAGCCAAGAAAATACGGCGTCGGCACGACGTCGTCTTCCAATACGATCGCGCGGCCGTATCGGTCGCAGATCTCGCCGGCACCTGCCATGATCGAAGCCGAAAGTCCTCGATTTTTCTTCTGCTCGATCACCGAGACATCCAAGAATCCGGACGCCCCTTGAGCCACGCGCCGTGTGGCCAGAACCTTCGGCTCATCCTTTCTCGTTCTCGGCCCATCGCAGAATATGAACAGCTTTGATCGATCCGCGCCCTCATTGGCGGCCAGCCCAGCCAACACAGCGGCCAAATGGTCGGGCCGGTTATAGGCAAAGACAATGATCGGCGCTGGCACCTAGGGGACCTCCCTCGCGGCAAAGAAAGCGCTATTCGCAGCCTTCGCAACGAGATCGTAACCTACAGTGGCCATGAAGCTGATTGTCGGATCATCACCCGGCGTCGTCAGGTTCATATCGAAGCATTCCGCAACGACCATCTCCGGCCGGAAGCGTTTCCAGTCGTTCGATTTCAACACGTCAAGATCGAGGCCTTCCGCATCCACCGTCATGAAGTCGATCTTCTGTCCAGCTGGAAGATATCGTGAAAATATGTTGTCGAGGCGATCGACCGATACCTTTGTCTGCTCGACGATTCTGTAACCATCCTGCTGTTGCCGTTGCTCAGCAAGCGCGGCGCTGAATGTATTCAGGGCCGGCTCGTCGAAGCGAAATAAGATCATCTCCGACCGCATTTGCGCGACGCCCAGATTCACCACCACATCTTTCGGACGATAGCGCCGAATGAGCCTTGCCCCGTCCGGATCCGGTTCAATGGCAATACCTGTCCAGCCACGCGCATAGAAGAAGGCCGTATTGGAAAACCGGAAGGGATCATGCGCGCCGACGTCGACATAGAAGCCGGTGGTGCGGGGCTCCATGAACCGGGCGAGGATCAGGTCTTCGCCCTCCTGCGACCACGACTCGCGGACCGACTGATACATTCTCGGCCGAACCAATCGAGATCCAGTCGACCTGACCGCAGAGGCAACGCGGCGAATACTTCTGATCATGAGATGCGCTTGCTGATTCTTATTGGCTGGTGGAAATGGAATGAGCGTCATCGTCGGCTTTTCTGTTCGAGTATCTCGCCATGCCCTGGAATGTCTGGTTGCGTGCGATCAGGTCGTCGAATGTGCCGAAATCGACAATGTTCCCGTTCTCGAGAAGATAGATGACGTCGCAGTCTCTCACCGTCGACAGACGGTGCGCGATTGTAATGATCGTCTTATGGTGGGTAAGACACCGGATGGCATCGACAACGGCCTCTTCGGTGAGGCCGTCCAGCGCACTGGTTGCTTCATCGAACACGAGAACGGCGGGATCCCGGTAAAGAGCGCGGGCAATCGCTATGCGCTGACGCTGCCCGCCGCTCAACCGAACGCCCCTCTCGCCGACTGCGGTCCCATATCCATCCGGAAGCTGCAGGATAAAATCGTGCAGTTGCGCGATGCGCGCGGCGCTTTCGACGCGCGCCATGTCGATAGACGCAGGCGAAATCCCGAACGCGATATTGCTCGCAACCGAGGCGTCGGACAGGAAGCCTTGCTGCGGGACATATCCGATGTTTTCCTGCCAAACGCGGCGGTTGCCGTCATCGACCGGAACTCCGTCAACCAGCAACTTGCCGGCTGATGGAGAGAGGATGCCGAGCAGAATGTCGGCGATGGTCGTCTTCCCGGCCCCCGTCTCTCCAACCAGACCGATCGTTGTGCACTTATCGATCCGCAGGCTGATGTCCTTGATGACCGCTTCCGAGGCCTGCAGGTATGAAAAACTCACCCGATCGAGCGATATGCATTCGTTGAACGCCAGCGGCGGAACTGGGTCGCGCTCCAGAAAGGACAGGCGGCGGGAACTGCCGAGCAGGCTGATTTCATCCGCGATCAGTTCAACCGATGGCCAGTTAAACCGCACTATCGTCAGATTTTGAAACAGGGCCTGAAACGCAGGCATCAATCGATAGCCCGAGAACGCATAGAGCACCAAGAGGGGGATTGCAGCCTGAATATCGCGACCGGTCTTGAGCAAGAACAGGACCACGAAGATGATGGCCCCAAATGCGGCAGCCTCGATGATGTAGCGCGGCACGGCGGAAATGATGTTGTACCTTGCCTGATAGCCCTGCAGCCGGCCGGAGGATTCGAAAAACCGACGGAAATAGAAGCTCTCCCGACCGAGCAATTTGAGCTCCTTGATGCCGCCGAATGCCTCGGACGCCACCGCGAAGAGCGACCTTCGCTCGTTCTGGCTTTTCTCTCCATACTGCGAAATCCTCCGCCGCGTTACCAGAAAGATAATGGCGTAGGCTCCACCGAAAGTGGCGAGAAACATCAGTGCCAGCAGCGGATCAATGACAACTACCACAATGAGGATGAAGCCAGCGGCGACGATTTTCGATATCGCTTGCAGGCCGGGAATAAGCACGCCGTTGACGACGCCCTCGACCTCACCCGTCGTACTTACCAGGAGATCGGAGCTGTTGCGTCGCAGAAAAAAGGCGTAGGGCTGGCTTAGATAGCCGCCCAGTATGCGCAGCGAAAGCTCCCTGCTCACCTCAAAGGCAAACTTCAGGATCGCAGCCTGAACGAAAAACGTCGCTGCGTTGCTAAACAATACGATCAACAGACAAGCTATCCCCAGAATGAACAGAAAGTCATTGATCGTCGAAGCTCCTGAATACTCGTACGCGAGAGTCAAAACCCTCACTTCGTGAACATATTGCGGCTTCGCGACGATCGCCATGAACGGCAAAATCGACGAAATTCCGAGAACATCGATCACGCCGATCATCAGCAGCCCGCCGAGAATGAAATAGAGGCGGCGCTTCTCATCCTGCGTCAGAACAGAAAGCAGCTTCCACAGCGACTCGCGACTTAGCACTTCCGAGGCGGATCGCGGCGACCGGGAGTGATGTTGGGTTTCATGCATGATTAAAAGAGAGCGCCTTTTCCCGACGTCGGAACTAACGAGCGTCTGTTAGAGCGGTGCGCAGCCCGATCGCGGCCGCAAACTTGCCATGCTCAACCTCGATCGCCCGTGTCACGGTCGCTGCATCCGCAGGCCATCGCTGTGTCGTCCGATCCACCTCAAAAACATCTGAAGTGCGGCGCGAAATGAGCTGCCGGAATCGCTCCGCGTCGCCCGGAGGCCCGAACTTTCGTTGTGCGTCGATCCGCTTGACCAAGCCATTGAACATTTTATCGGCCAGCGCGCGCACGTTCCGGAAAACCAGAAATCGAAAGACTCTCTCAATCCGGATCGGCGGCGTGATCCGCAACGTTCCGCGCGAGAAGCTGAGCCCCAGCCAGCGAAATGCTCCGGCCGCGTGGGAAAATTGCCGACCGGCGGCCAGCGCACGCTCGATATTTGCGTAATATTCGGCCTGGGATTTCCCGCTGAAGTGGATTTCCCTTGGATAAGACGGGAGGTGAACGTCATAAGTCACGACCGGAATGCCGAGCGCGAGCGCCTCGACGCCCGTCGCAGACCACCCGGTCAGCACGACGTCGACCTCCCTCAAGAGATCGTAGAGCGAAAGCTGCTCCTCAGGCCAGTTGATGCGCACATTGGCGGGCGCACCGACGAAGAGGTTCGTCCAGACCGATGCCTGTTCCGATTGTGTGACTTCCCGCTTATTCGGAAAATCTCGCGGGTGAACCCGCACGACGACGAAGAGATCGTCTCGCGCCGCCAGATAATCAATGGTGCTTTTCACCCATTCGAACTGGTCCTTGAAAACCGCGCTGATCACCTTCCTATCTGGAAAGCGACCAATCATATGCGCCGCATAGGCCTCATCGAAGCTGCTTAGCGTCATCAACAGGATCTTCGCGCCGACTGGAATATCAAGCTTCGCTCGCAGCGAAACGCCACTTCCCGCAACGGGAGAGGAGTAGACAGCGAATGATTTTCCCGAAACAAGCTCGCGAAAATGACCCCGAAGCCTTCGAATGTCGTCAGCGTCGATCGTTTCGGCCTCGGGCCAATATTGTAGCGCAGGATTGACCAGGCCATGAACCGACCACCGCCACACGCGCAGGGCCCGATAGCGCTCTGAATTGCTCGAGCTTCCTTCCACGAAATAGGCCGCGCTGCCCTCGTTCTCCGCGAGCTGCGCGCAGACCCCGTTAACGCCGTATTGAGGGCTGTAGAAAAGAACCACGTCCGGCTTCTTCGCCCGAAACAGCCGCGAGAATCCCAACAGCGAGATCAGGCAGTTCTTGATATAAAGCTTGCAGTACTCCCACTGCTCCGGCGCCAGATTCGGCGACATTTTCTTATACTTCAGAAACAGTTCATATGAAGCAAGGCGACCGACGCTTATGCCCATGAACTCAAAATCGAGGTATTGCGGGGCGGAAAGCGCTTCGACCAGCCGTGCAGCCATTGCATAATCCTCGTCCGTGACGAAATCCCGCAACTCAAGATGATTTGCTGCGCTGGACTGCGCGAGTATGCTGGCGTTTCGATTGCAGGCGAGGCAGACCGCATTCTTTTTTTCCTGCGCGTCGTCAAGTTCAATGCCGCTCGCGGACATGCTCGTGCAGTGCTGCGGAAAGCAAGATCCGCAGGTGACGTAAGTCACTTCATGACCGGCATCGCAAAGCTCCCGCACCAACCTGTTCTCGGGAAGCGCATGAAGCCAGATCGCCGCATTGAGCGAGTAAAACAAGACCTTCATAGGCATGCGCGTTTCGGCTGACTGAAACGAAAGTTAAGCAAACCGCCCAGCCGTCTCACGTCCTCCAGCACCGCCCCGGCCGCCGCGGAGAAAGCCAGAACGACAATGGCCGATGCCACCGTGAGGCCCGTCCGCGATCCCACCGACGGCGCATTGCCGCCGCACGCAAAGACGAAAAGCGAGTAAGCGCCGATCAGAAGGGGAAAGTGAAACAAGTATAACGTGTAGCTAAACGCCCCCATGCGGACGAAGATTTTTGGGGCGCCGCTCCAGCGACTGAACATCAGAAGAGAAAGCGCGACTATGAAAGCGAGCCGGGCCAGCTCATGCAGGATCGGAGTCGTCGAAGCAGCAAGAACCACGCCCGACAGGACAAGGCCCGCCACCAGTCCCTCGATCCGGTAACCGAACCGCCGCCAAAAGAAGAACAATGAGCCCAACAGCCACCAGGCTGCGTAGAGCAAATATCCAGGCTGATTTTGTCCGATCACAAACGACACAAGAGCAAAGCCCGCCACGGCCGCTGCTATTTTCCAGGAGCGAGCCGGGCAATATGTGAATGCGATGGCGGCGACGCCGGCTGCCACATAAAGTTTGATCTCGATATAGAGGCTCCATAATGGTCCATTGACGATCAACATGCCGCCTCGCATGGTTAGCGCGTAGTACACATCCGTCATCGTGATCGAAATAGCTTCCCGCGCAGCATAAAGATCGGACGCTGCCCGCAGCGGCGTCGCGATCCCCGGCAGTTCCAAAACTTCCAAAAGGCCCCAAACGCTTAGCGACAGCACGATCGCGCCGACCAGGGGTGGATAGATTCGAAGAAACCTCGATCGGAGATAGTCGAAGGCGACGAAGCCGCCATTATTCTCGATGTTGCGATGAATGCTCAGTGAAATGAGATAGCCACTCAGCACAAAGAACAGGATCACCGCGGTTTCGCTAACGAAGCTATTCACGGCATGAACGAGCGATCCGATTCCGACCAAAGGCAGCCAGACGATTTGGATGATGTGGCTGAGAAAAACGGCGAGAGCCGAGATCGCGCGGACGGCATCCAGAGATTTCGTATGGATCGCGCGCATCTGACCTTCCGGCCGCGGACTGTCTTGCTTGGCTACGTGCATGAACGTCGCAAACCATGCCTGTCCAGCCAAGGGCCGATAGTGGCTTCGGCCGTGCTCCTCATCGCTTTGATTGCCGCGTTAACACCCGCCAGCTCCGCCTTGATCTCGGCTTGGCCGATCGTCATGTACTGGATGCGGTCAGCAAGGAGTGCGCCGTATCCTGGCGAGCGAACGTTGATCGCGTGGCGCTCCAGTTCAAGCTCGCGATAAAGGTGCGGAATCTGATCGTAACAGGACAATCCGATCGTCGGAACGCCGTTCGCGATCGGCACGACGTTGGCATGAAATCGCATCGCGACAACGACGTTGGCGTCGAGGTATTCCGAGAAGGCCGCGTAGGCGGCAGCGGGTCCGTTGTCGTACGCCGCCACGCGCACCTGTTCCCGACGAAGCCGATCGGGCAATCGGGCCAAGAGGTCTGCATATACTCTAACATCGGCAAAGACATGCGGAACGAGCACAATCCTCAGGCCGGAGATGGCCTCATCTGTTCGACGCAACACGTCGCCGAATTCGCTGAGAAAGCCCTGGTAATCAAGCAGTGCCCCTCCTGGAAAACGTCGTTCCAGCATATCGCCAGCCAGATTGACGGTGATTTTTGTCCCGATGCGTGCCGCGCCCTCTGCCTTCCTACATGATGAGTAGTCCGCAAAGAAGCCGCCATCGGGCAACGCAACAACTCGATCGAGCGGACAGTCCGAAGCGTATTTGTCCAGGGTTGCCCGCGCGCCGTCATTGCGCACGCTCACCAGATACTGATCGGAGCCGAGCAAGCGCACCAGAAACCTTCTGAATTTCTGCAGGGTCGTATCTGTCACACCCTGGCCCTCGTCCACGCCAAGCGCGTTGAACAGTATCGGCGTCTTGATCTTCGAAAAGACATCGTCTTCGATGGAGATCGACGTGCCGGTCGGCGACGATTCGACCCACATTTCGAAGTAATTTCCACCGCCTATGACGACGAGGTCGGCTTCGTTGGCGGCGTCCGCAAAGCGTGAGTCGAAGGCCGCCGATTTTCGGTAGACATTTCTGATCTCGAATTCCTGCCAATCGATCGGGCAATTCAGCAATCTCTCGAACCATGGACGGAAGCCCCGGTGGTTCGCATTATCTCCAATATTGCCTAGAAAACTCCCGACATGGAGAATGGACAGCGTCCGCATCAGGAAACCTGATGCCTGAGACGCCAGGTCCCCGCGACATTTTCCCAAAGGTGCGGCGAGCGAAATTTGTCGACCGTTGCAACAAACTCCCGCTCGGACAGCCCGACATAATCGAGGAATTCCTTGAAGTATCGCTGGGGAAATTCCTGGTCGTAGCGGCGAACCAAGGCAACACCCTCTTCTCGCGTGATCTTGTCGTTCCGGATTTCCTGCGCCGCGTCGTAGGTGGCTCGCCCGATTCCGAATTTGATCAGCGTGGTATAGTAGTGAAACATGTCAATGCGGTCGTCGATGCTGCTGTACTTCGAATACGTCCCTTCCGTTCGCTCCGAGTTGGCCTGAAATCCGGTATTCTCGACCGCGTAATAGTAGCATTCCTGCGGGTCCCATTTCAGGTAGTAGCCTAGGTAATGGACTTCGATCCCGCTCCGTTCCAGATCGTCGGCTGACGGTGGAATGTACGGCGCAAAATCGCCGGCCTTGAAGTTTCCTTCCCTGAGCAGATCGCCGACCCGGACGCCGCCGAGAACGAGCGACTCGGGATCGACCGCCGAAAAGAACTTCCGATCCATCGTCGGCTTGTAATTCTCGCGAGGATCGTTGCCGTATTCGGCCTGGTTCTCTCCGTACATCACAAGCTTGACGCCGAACTTGCGGGCCATCGATGGGCCGACAATTCGCTGCCCCACGATGAACGGCTGAAACGGATGGAGCAGGTTGAGAAATGCCAACCGGGTCAGATAACGGTGCAACCTGCCGTTCGGGGTGAACAATATGTTGTCCAGTCCACCGACATGGATCCAGTTCTCGAAATTCTTCCATCCGATCTCGGTGTATTTATGTGGCGCCCATGTCACGGTGAGCGGATTCATGTTGTATTTGTATTTGAGCACATGCGCGGTGAATGCGCTGTCCTTGCCGCCGCTACCTGGCACGATCACGTCGTAGCCGCCATCGGTGCGGCGGTGCTTATCGAGGACCTCGAGCAGATTGTCTTCCCGCGCCTTCCAGTCGATCGATTTTTCCTTGACCTGATGATAGCGGCAGGCGTCGCAGACGCCATCCTCGCCGAAACCGATGGTCGCCTTCGCCTCGCCCGACTTGTGCTTGAACTCCACGGTCGAGCTCGGACGTTGGTTCGATATCACGCAGTGCTTGCAGAAGATGACCTTCTCGGGCAGCCCGAAATACGCTTTGGTCATGAGTTAGGCTTGCTTTCGATGATGTCGCGACCCCGGCAAATCAGCACCGGCTCACGAAGTTTGCGAGAAGCTCCAGGCCCCGCGGCCCGCTCTTCTCCGGATGGAATTGCGTGCCCCAGACGTTCTCTTTTTGAACGGCAGCAACGAAGGAATGGCCCCGGTACGCCGCCATGGCGCTGACGAACTCCGCCGGAACATCAACCGGCGCGAAACTGTGAACGAAATAGAATCTCGCAGACGCCGGGATTCCGGCAAACATCGAGCGCTCCTGCGGCTGCCTTTCGATCGGCGTCCATGCAATGTGCGGCAAACGCCCCGCCGCGAGATCGACCGCCAGACGATCGACCTGCCCGGGAATAATGCCTAGGCCGTCCGTCAGGACGTATTCCGTCCCACGATCGAACAGCATCTGCATCCCGACGCAGATCCCGAGGACGGGCCTGCCCAAACGAATGTAGTCCTTCACCAGCGTCGGCAGGTCGGCAGCTTCGAGCGCCGCCATACATTGCGGGAACGCACCGACGCCCGGGATGATCAAGCCGTCCGATTCCTCCAGTTCGCGCCTGTCCTTGACGAGGCTTGGCCGCGCGCCGAGGATCGACACCGCGCTGCTGACGCTGCGGCGATTTCCGATTCCATAATCGAGAATTGCAATGGTCTTCTTCATTGAAGATTGTCAACGCCGCCCATCGCGGGAATTGCTTTCAGCTCCTTCACGGTCAGCTTTTTGTAGTGAAGGACTGACGAGAAACACAGGCCACTCGGCTCGGTGCGCTTCAGCAGCTCTGCCACGTGATCAGGCTTGCCGAAACCACCGCCCGCGATAACCGGGATATTCACGGAATCGTTGACCGCGGCGATGACATCGGCGTCGAATCCCGTGCATGTTCCGTCACGATCAACCGAACTAACCAGCAACTCGCCGGCGCCCAGTTCCTCGAGGCGCTTCGCCCAGTCGACGACCGCCATTCCTGTCTTTTCCCGGCCTGCGTCGGTATAGGCTTCCCAGCCTCCCGGCACCTTCTTGGATTGAATCGATCCGACAACGCACTGACGGCCGTACCTCTGCGCGATCGCGGTGATGAAATCCGGAGACTTGGTGGCCGCAGTATTGATCGCAACCTTGTCCGCGCCCGAATCCAGCGCCGCTTCGACGTCGTCCAGGGTTCTTATTCCTCCGCCGATTGTAATAGGAACAAAAATCTCGTCCGAGGCTTTGCGGAGAATGGAGAATATACTTCTGCGGTCGTAGAGGCTGGCGACACAGTCGATGAAAATGAGCTCGTCGATGCCTCCGGCATAATAGCTCTTCGCTATTTCATTGGGATTGCCGATTTTCCTGAGGCCCTCCATCTGAATGCCTTTGATGACGTACTCGTTCTTGACGTCGAGGCGCGCGATGACTCTCATCTACGGAATGTCCACGAAGAATTTCTGTGTCGGCCGCTGCCAGAACGCAGCATCCCGCAGCACTGCATGAAACATTTCCGCGCTGTTGCCGTCTCCAAACAGCGACGTGCTCTCTCGCTTCAGAGTCAGCGCGCGCCGGATCGCTTCGCAGACGAGGCCGGGCTGGGTATCGCAGTTTATCACCGAGTCATGATGAACGCGGTTTTTCTGCCGGCTGCCAAGATTGACTGCTGGAAGTCCAAAGTGAGGCGCCTCGCGAACGCCCGCACTGGAGTTGCCGACGATAAAATCCGCGTTCCGCATCAGCGTCAGGAAGTGCTCGAAACGAATGGAAGGATAGATCCTGAAATTGGCATGCTGTTTGAAACGTTCGTATTCCTCGAAGATGATTTCCGTGCCGTGATCATTATTCGGAAAGATGACGACGTATTTCAGATCCGATTTGATCAGTTCATCCACGAGAACACGAACCTGTCGGCGGAGGTCGCCGGTTTCCGAGGTGACGGGATGAAACAGCAGAATGCCATAATTGTCGAAGGTCATTTCATAACGCCGCCTGACCTCGTCCATTGTCGGAGGGGCCGACGAATTGATAACATCGATATCGGGTGAACCGATGACGTAGATCGAGCTGTCGGGCTCGCCCAACTGGCTCAGCCGCTGTCTGGCGCTTTCATTGGCGACAAAGTGCAGGTGCGAAAGCTTCGAGACCGCATGCCTGATCGACTCGTCGATCGTTCCTGAAACTTCGCCGCCCTCGACGTGGCCCACGCGGATGTTATTGAGAGCACCGACAGCGGCCCCAGCCAGGGCCTCGACCCGATCGCCATGAATGACAAGCAAGTCTGGCCTGATCTCGGTGACGTAATCCGACAGGCCGGAGACGGTCTTCGCCAGAATGTGATCCATCCGATCGCTGGAATTCTGATTAATGTATTTATGAATCCGCCGAAACCCGGCCTTCTCGACTTCCTCGCACGTATATCCGTATTTCGACAGAAGATGCATTCCGGTGACGAATACGTGGAGATCAAACGACGGATCGTCCTGAATTTTCTGCATGAGCGGCTTCAGCTTTCCGAAATCAGCCCGTGTGCCGGTGAGAAAGACGATGCGCTTCCCGGAATGCAAGCTCAGATGCTCCTATGCGAGATCTTGACGGACGATTTGAGCGCCGGCCGCGATCGGACGACTGGAGGTCTTGCCCAACAGGGACTCGAAGTCTTTTGCCGAGAAGTCCCCGCCTCCCGGCCGCTTCACCCAGATATTTTCTACGCTCAGTCGACCGCCAACGGCGATATCCTGAATGGCCACAACGGAGGCGAAGGCGAAGGCGATCGTCGGCGCTTCGGCCTCCACCGAATCCTTGTTGCCTCCCGACGCCTTGAATATGATGTTTGCGCCCGAGATCAAATCCGACAGCGCGGCGCCATCCATAGAGCAGACGATGTCGGGGCCAGGCCGGTTCATGTTGTCGGTGAAATGGCGCTCGAGAATAGAGGCGCCGAGCGCGACAGCTCCGAGGCATGTGTAGTTGCTTGTCGTATGATCGGAAAGCCCGATCACAGCGTCCGGGAAAGCCTCCCTCAGCTGGGCCAACGCTCCCAATCTGACAAGCTCGGGCGGTGTGGGATACACATTGGTGCAATGAAGCAGGGCGAAGGGTGTGCCCGCCGCCCTAAGAATTTCTACAGTTGGCCGCACCGAGAGAATGCTGTTCATTCCCGTGCTGACGATCACCGGCTTTCCGAGGCTCGCGATATGTTTGACGAGCGGATAGTTGTTGCACTCGCCTGAACCGATCTTGAAAGCCGGCACGTCGAATGAGCGAAGCCGGTCAACGGCCTTGCGGGAAAACGGCGTGCTGATGAAGATTGCGCCCCTGCTTCGGATATGATCCATGAGGCGCCGCTCGTCCGGTTCGGAGAGCGAACACCGATCCATGATGTCATAGATCGACTGATCGGCATTGCCTGGAATCACCTTCCGGGCATGATCGGACATTTCGTCTTCGACGATATGGGTCTGATGTTTGATGATTTCGGCGCCGGCATCGATGGCCGCGTCGGCCATCTGGATCGCCACATCCAGCGACCCTTCGTGGTTGATGCCGATTTCAGCGATAACGACCGGCGGGAATTTCTCCCCGATTTTTCGTCCTTCAATTTGAAATTCGGGCATTGCGATCATCCAAGATCGATTGAGCAAGCCGGATATCGTGCTCGGTATCGATGTCTACGCTGTCGGCGTCCGACATGACGAACGGAACGCCGCCGTTGGTCGGGAACCCCTGTCGGCCAAGAAAGGTGGCGCAGTCGAAAATATAGATGGCGCCGTTTGCGGCATATGCCTTCGGAAGAGATTGCCTGCCGAGGTTCGACAACTTCTCATCGAAAAGCGAGTTCAGCGTTCCGTCAGCCCCTATCGTAAAGGATTTGAATGGAGATTTTTCCAGCTCTACCACGCTGGTCAGGGATCGCTTGTCTGCTGCAAGCATCATTGCGACAGCGGCATC